>JAIXXP010000106.1 GCA_027490665.1 Cryomorphaceae bacterium
CTTGCCCCGAAAAAATCTCATCAGAAGCTGCTATTTTATGATCGCTTGTGTTTTTCTTTTCTGTTGAAGCCTTGGTTTTACTAGTTGAAATGATTTTACAAGCTGTAAAGAAGCACATTATGAATGTGAAAATGAATATCCCTTTGGAAGTTCTGGAATTAAAAATCATTGTATATCTGATTGACATTGAATAACTGAAATCATTATTTAATTTTCATTTTTTGCATGCTGCAAGGTATCTATGCTTATTTGTTGTTCATTGACAGTAAACCTTATTCTAGAATTTGATTCAAAAGCAACTTTTTTGTTTGGGTTACCGGTTTGATCAATCTCGTATTGCTTTTCTCTTTTGGTTGTGATGAATTGATTTTTGCCATCATAAACCACAACTTCTTTGCAATGATATCCAACATCGCTGCCACAACCACTCGCCAAGAGCACGGTTTGTAGTAATTCCCCATTCTTATCAAATAAAGCTCGAAAAGGCTTACTGCAGACCTGTTGGGTCCGGTTCGCAGCTGCCTTCGTATGTGGAACAGCTTCTCCACAGCTAAAAAGCATGTAGATGCTCCCTAGGAGCTGCAATATAGTTGATGTCAAAATTCTCATTTTAGTTCTCAAACAACAAAATTTCGCTTTCTTTTCTAATAAAGATATTGAAAACTTTGTAGATAGATTTACCAATAGTAAACTACTCTTTGAACAATAATTTCGGACAATCAAACTACCGAGTAGAGCAATGCTTTACTAGAGACCACTCATTTACAGATTTTTGTAACCAACTCAAGTTTGTTTCATTCATTTCTCGGGTCCTAATTCTTCGCTAAGTTATTGTGGAGTTTTGTCCCTCACAAAAAATACCGATTCAAATGAAAGGCTTGATAAAATACACTTGGATATTCTTGGTATGGAGTATTCACGCGTCTATTTACGCTCAAAAGATAGATTATTCCAATTTTGATAGCCGCCATGCATCTTTGGTGCTCTTTCAAAAATTGAATGAATTTCGCGATACCATTACTCAAAATGGGTTAGGGAAAAGTCTTGATTCTTCATGGTCATTTTTAAAGGACAATCGTGAAATGCTACAGCTTAAATGGTCTGAACAGTTATACACAACTGTTGTAGTACCTAATACGATGGAAAATGTGAAGCAAAAAAAGTTGTTTCATGTGGATAGATCTGAGTGGTGGTCCGATAAAAAAAATCAATTTTTATTTTTAGACGAGGTGTATCCTACAAAAGATAAAGGCTTTCGTTTAACCCTTTCAGAAAACGGTGGCTATTCAACTTACAAATTTGAAACTTACCAACAAATGGCAGACCACATGATTATGTGCTGGGAGTCATCACATTCACACCGTTGTGCCCAACGCTCAATTCTGCACAACATGTATTTCTACGAGTTAGGGTACAAATCAAATACAATTGCCGCAACATGTGTGATGTATAGCGATAGCGTATTTTATTTCTTTGTTGACTTTGTGTATTGAGCGTAAAGGCTGACTTTTATTAGTGTTTGGAGGGGGTGGGGGAATTAGACCTACCGTCGAAAAAAGAGTAAACGGTAAAAAACGATAAAAGTACCGTTTATGTGATTTTAAAAAGAAATCAACTTAATTTGTTCAGGAAGTTCTTTGCGAATTCCTCCTCTATTTTTCTGACTTCTTCCTCATTCAATTCTTTAAACTCATTCAGTCTAGCACGCTTGGAGAGTTGACCATTGCCCTTTTCAAGGAACTGTACCAAAAGTCCTATTAGTGAATCTGGCATATCAAATTGAGAATCGATGTATTGCTTGAAAGCATCGTATGCATTCAAGTAGTTTACCTCCTCAGGAATGATCCTATTCAATGTGTCTTTTACGCATTCAAACAAGAATTCAGCATGAGGAGTTAAATCCATGTATCTATAAAAATCAATGGTGTCATTTAGAACCTCAATATTATGGTCTGGAGTCTCTTTCCATTCTATAAAATCCAGCAGCGGTCTTGAATTTCCTTCCAGTACTTGTTGGTATTCACTCAAATGATCTAGAATGGAGGCTGAAACAGGGAAAATAAAGCCTTGCTGTGAAAAATCTTTAAGCGCCAGAAGGTGATGAATGATGTAGCGATGTATTCTTCCATTACCATCTACAAAGGGGTGGATGTACACAAACCCAAATGCAATTTTAGTTGCAGCAACAACCGCATCTATTGGGTCTTTGGTTAGTAGTTGACTTGTCTCAATTAGACCATTCATTAAGCGTTTAAGATCTTCTGGTTTTGCAGATATATGATTTGGCAGCGGCTCTCCGCTAAAGCGATCATGCTCTCCAACAAATCCTCCTGACGTTCTGAGTCCCAACTTCAAGAATCGTTCGTTTTCAATTACGAGTTGTTGTAGTCGACACAATTCATCAATCGAAAGTTCGCGAATACCCGCCTGACCTATCGTTTGCCCCCAACGGGCTGCTCTTTTACTTTTAGGGCTTTCACCTTCAATTGAAAACGATGCCTTTGAATCCTTGAGTAATAAAAAAGAAGATGCACGTAAAAGTAGTTCTTTGCGAAAGCCCTTCAGGTAATCCGCTCGTTTCGAGGAGAAATTCTCCTTTACAAATTGTTCCAATCTTTCCGTTCTGTGAACCAAAGGACAGAAATCAATCGTGCCTGGAAGGTTGTTGAACACCATGTGTCTAGGTGACCGTATACCGCTACCACTGAATTGTAGCTTAGGATCAACAGCCAAAACGTAACTCTTCTTATTTAGATCATTAATACCCGGGAGTTCTTTGCCAATAAGCCATTCTATTAAAAACCAAATTCTTCTCGAATATTGGCCTGAAGGTTCTATCGATACCAGTTCAGTTAATTGTTCCAAATTGTAATGTGAGGTTAGTTTGCTAAAGAACAGTAAATTTACCCCCTCATATTTCAGAGCGAATACCAAGTGGTTGTAAAGTGCGTTGATTTCATCCAGCGAAGCATTGTCATCTGGTGCGTAGACTTTAGGGAAGAGAAAAAATTCATCACTGACCTTTTTCTTTGATCCAGCTGTGATCAAGGCAATCCGTCTTGGAATAGGTATTGGAAGCCCTATTTTTTGAATGACGGCTGCATAACCAACAACAAATTCGTGTTCAGGTAACTTACGTCCCGCAAAATTGGGTGCGAATTGAGAAAAATGAGCGCTTTGAGTCATTTAAATTAAATAATGAGCGCATTTTGAATAATATATTTAAAATTGAGCGCAATTATTTCAAAAAGTTCTAACTTTTCATTTCCCCCATCAAACTCAATAAAATGAAAGGGATTACGCTGACGCGTGTTCCCAATTTTTGGTTCAATCCAAGCATAGAACCCAAACTGCTGACGCAGTTCTCGTCTTTTTTGTTTTATCCGCAAGTCAAAATAAATTTTGCTTGCTCCTAAAAACAAAAAACCCGGCACTTACGTGCTGGGTTTCTTTTTGTGACCCCTAGGGTCGAAAAATCTAACTTTTATGAGGACTTAGTGGGGGTGATTGATTTCAATGACAAACATCTTAAGGAACAATCATAACATGTTGGAACGAAATGAACTCAACATATCAAAAGCCACTTTAATCAGATATGAATTATGTTATTTTTGTATTAGTTATACGTAAAAAACCTTCCGATATTCACCCAATTTGGTTATTTAAGTTTAGGTATGTAGCGCTTATAAGATAGTTATGTGAAATTTAAAAATTTAATTTACCTTGATAACTAACCAAGACTTAATAGAATGGGGCAAGAAATTGCTTGAAAAAGCCGAAAAGATACAACTTCATGAGGTTAACCATAAAAGTAAGGTGATTCAAATATTAGATAACTTAAGAGAAAAATTCAATATTTCCGGAAATAAAGAGGCAACAATTGAAGAAGTAGAATTTAGATCTTATATGTTCAAGGGTTTTTGGCCTGGTCAAGAAGAGGTTAAATATTATTGGCTTAACTATATTTTAAATAATCTTTACAGTTATAAGAGCGAAACATTTGAAGAATCAATAAGAAATATTATTGAGAATGAGAATTTGATCCATAATAAAAGAAGTGGGATAATTGAACTATATAATTCAAGCGATTTTTATGATACTGGGGAATTTAAATTGGCATATCCTGGTGATAAAAAAAACTTAAATATTCTCGTGCCATATTCTCTAAATTATTATCAAGTTTACTTCGCAACTCAAATCATAGAGAATTTGACCAAATCAAAGGTTAATAAAATATCATTTTGGTATTTCAAACATGATCCTTTTTTTTCGAATACGTGGCGTGAGGTAAGTATTGCTATCGATGATGATGTTGACAAATATAAAAATCACCCATATATAACTAAAGATAAATTTTTAAGTATCAAACCTTCTTCTTTCGAAAATTGGTACGAAGAAATTCCGGTGTTTCAAAATTATATTCAAGATGTGATTCAGGAAGATTTTGCCAATTGGCCGGAGTGCCCAACATGTGGAGAAAAAAATGATCTTTTTGACGGAAGACAAAAAATAGGTAGAGAATTATGGTTCTGTGAACAATGCGGCCATATGATTGACCGTTTTGGAAATTGCAATGAAGATAAATGTGAAACGTGTGAAAAAGCTAATCTGATTATCATCAATGAAGTCACAGAAGAAGAATTTGATTATCCTGAATGCAAAACATGCGGTGATGCTAATGATGTCAGTGATCCCGGGGGATCTTATTGGTGGTGCTCACATTGTGAACACTCGATAGACCAGGACGGAGATTGTGTTTCAGATGAGTGTGAAACTTGTGTCAAAGAAAATGAATCAGTAGATATTTCCGAATCTATTGATAATGAAATTGATTTTCCTGAATGTAAAACATGCGGTGATGCTAATGATGTCAGTGATCCCGGAGGATCTTATTGGTGGTGTTCACATTGTGAACACTCGATAGACCAAGATGGAAATTGTGTTTCAGATGAGTGTGAAACTTGCGAAAAGGATCCCTTTATTGCTATGAGTGGTCCGTTTTATTTATTTTTTGATACTGAAACTACCGGAGTGCCAAGGGATTGGAAGGCACCAATAACAAAATTTGATAATTGGCCTAGGATTGTTCAACTTGCTTGGTTGATTTATGACAGTAATGGTACTCAAATTTTAAAAAATGATTTTATCATAAAACCAAGTGATTTTGAAATCCCAATTGAAGCATCTAATGTTCATGGAATAACTACTGAATACGCCCTTGAACATGGAACTCCAATAGAAGATGTTTTATTAAAATTTGAAAAACATTGTGAGAAATCAAAATATTTAATTGCTCACAATATTAATTTTGACTCGAAGGTTACAAGTTCTGAATATTTACGGATCCTTTCAAGAAATCCAATTTCCAAACTTGAGAAAATGTGTACTATGGAAGGTTCAACGAACTACTGCAAAATACCGGGGAATTACGGGTACAAGTGGCCTAGGTTATCAGAGTTACATGTCAAATTATTTGGTGTCGATTTTGAAGGCGCTCATGATGCTTTAGCTGATATAGAAGCTACTGCGAAGTGTTTTTGGGAGATGAGAAAATTAAAATTAATTTAACTTCACATAACAGCGTGCCAAGCGCCATTTTTGCGAGTTGTAATGCTAATTTGTAAATTAGCAGTTGAAAGTTGTTGCAAAAAACAGGCGCCTGCACGCGGACCGTTAGCAACAATGCAAAAACAGACAGATGAGAAATCCTAAATGGCATAGAGACGAAATAATTTTAGCCTTGGACTTATACTTTGACAAGGACCTAGGGCCAATGGACTCAGGTAACCCAAAAATTATTGCACTTTCTGAATTACTGAATAGACTGCCAATATTTGATTACAAGCCCGATCAACAAAAATTTCGCAACCCAAATGGGGTAACTCTTAAACTCTCAAATTTCAAAGCCTTAGATCCTAATTACACAGGAAAAGGTATGGAGGCATATAGCAAACTCGATAAGGAGGTATTTGAAGAGTTTAGCACAGAAATCAAACTTCTACATCAAATCGCAAATGAGATAAAACAGATTTCAAATAATCCTGAATTATCCATTGAAGTTTCTAAAATTGAAAATGACGAAACAAGTGAATCGGATAGTGTTAAAGAAGGACAAGTATTATATAAATTACATAAAGTAAGGGAGCGTAACAGGAAAATAATTGAAGTAAAGAAGAAAAAGGTATTAAAAGAGAAGGGGGAATTAAAGTGCGAAGCTTGCGATTTTGACTTTGAAAAAACATATGGCGAATTAGGTAAAGGTTATATCGAATGTCATCATATTATTCCACTATCCAACTTTCAAGTTAACAAAGAAACAAAGCTAGACGACCTTGTTTTACTTTGTTCAAATTGCCATAGAATGATACATAAAGATTTAAGCATTACGACAATCAAAGAATTTAAAGCGAAATTAAAAGCACTGTAGCTAACAGCACCTACCCCAATGCGTGGTTTCGTACTTCGCAGACACAATAGAGGAAGCTGAATGATCAGTTCTCTGAATAAGGCTTAGTGTTTAAAGACCCCACCCTTCGAGTAGCTGCAAAACGTTCAATCAAGCATAACACTACACGATATGAACAGCTCAACTAAAATAAAAAACGGAGATCCAATCAAAATTGATCAAATCTCCGCTTTAGTGACCCCGGAGGGATTCTAACCCCCAACCGCTGGAGCCGAAATCCAGTGCGCTATACAGTTGCGCCACGGAGCCAATTTCACCGGAGTGAGGCTGCAAAAATAGTGGTTTCAAGTGATAATTGCCTAAATTTACCTTGTTCAAATTGAAAACCATGTTTAAATCGATACTCCTTTTGTTTGCCTTTTTTGCATCAACGCTTGTTCTTGGGCAAAACTGGCAGTCTTTTACCGATTCGATCCCGACGCTTTCGTCGCCACGGGCTTGTGACCTCAATAATGATGGCATCAAGGATATCGTTTATGGTGGCGGTACAGATGGCGTGGCGAGTAATAATGGTATAATGGCGTATAACGGCGCCAATGGTAACTTGCTTTGGAAGCGGGCTGCGCGCAATGAAGTTTTCGGAAGTGCGGTTTTTATGGACATCACCAATGATGGCGTCAAGGATGTTTTTATGGTTGGCCGCCAGGCGCAACTACTTGCAATTAATGGTTCTAACGGCGCCTTGCTCTGGGATTACTTTCCTTACAATACCAACCCTGCGGATAGCGGGCTTTATAATTTTTACAATCCCCAATTTATTGCCGATGTAAGTGGCGACGGCATTAAAGATATTCTTGTGGCGAATGGCGGCGACCACGCTGCACCTGTATGGGACACTACGCGCCCGCCGGGGCACCTTATGGTGGTCAACAGCATGAACGGGCAATTGCTGGCAAAGGCAGTTGTACCAGACAGCGCCGAGACCTATTGTTCGGCTTTGGTTGCCGACGTTCAAGGAAATGGCACGCAGTGGGTGTTGTACGGTACGGGTGGCGAAACACTCGGTGGCAGTTTCTGGGCTTGTCAGCTTTCTCATCTGCTCAACAATACGCTTGCGCCCTCTATTCCTTTAATGACCGACACTCAATTGGGTTTTGTAGCGCCGGCTTCCCTGATCAAAAATCCTTCCGGACAGCACGAGATCATCATTCAGTCTTACGGCGGAAAGGTTGCTAAAATTATGGGTGCCAATTGGAGCACCATGTGGACCTATGAGCTTCCTAATACGGAATCTAGCGCAGAGCCAGTGATTGGCAATTTTACGGGAAATACTGTGCCGGATGTCTTTCTATCATTGGCAAAAGGGACGAGTTCTTCATATACCGATTACTATCAAGTTTTACTCGATGGCGCTACAGGGCAAGAAGTTTTGAAAGACAGCATTGGTATCTTGCAATTTGCATCAGGTAATGCTGTGGACCTCAATAACGACGGCCGCGATGAAGCAATTTTATCAGTGAACTACATGCAAAGCGGCGTCTGGAAACACCGCTTGGAAGTCTTTAATTTTGTGGCTCATACAATTGCGCCCTTAACGAGTTTTCAGACCGGCGTAAATATCGGCTCGACACCTCTTTTTGTCAATCTAGATAACGATGCGCTTTTGGATTTGGTTTATGTTGTCAAAAAAGATAGTCTCAATCCGATGGGCTGGAAGGGCGTGTATTTGAACCGTGTTGAGCTTTCTTCAGGTTTTCCAAATGCAGGTTTGGCGTGGGCATCTTACCTTAGTACACAAAACAACGGTGTTTATTTCAATCAGACAATTAATTGCGGCCAAGGCAGTATTTTGTCAAATGTATCAGTTGTCCAACCTTGGTGTAACGGCAGTGCAACAGGCCTAATTAGCCCGAGTGCAACATTGGGAACAGCTCCTTATACCTATTTGTGGTCAAACGGAAGTACCGCTGCTCAATTGAGTAATGTGCCAGCAGGAACATATACTTTGCAAGTAACTGACCAAACAGGTTGTTTTGAAATGTACACCACAACGCTTACTGATCCTTTCGTCATTACGTTTGGTGGGGTAGTGCCGCCAACTTGCCCAGGTGGCAGCAATGGCCAAGCGGTGGTGAACAGCTCCGGTTGCCCATGTATGTTCAGTACGTGTCAATTTTTATGGGAAAACGGTGTGTCGGGCAAAACAAATTTGTCTGTTTCAGAAGGTTGGAATACCGTAACCATTACGCATACCAACGGTTGTGTTGTGGTTGATTCTGTATTTGTGCCCAATTCAGCACCTGTAGTCACAAGTTCATATTTGCAAATGGTCAGTTGCAACGGTTTAGCAGATGGCTCCATACAACTCGATGTCTCAACAGCTACTGCGCCTCTTACTTTTGATTGGAGCAATGGCGCCAACCAGGCCACTAATGCCAATTTAGCACCGGGAGTCTACGAAGTTACTGTCACCGATTCAAGACCTTGTAGCACAGTTCTAAATTTTGAAATTCAAGAACCTGATTTACTTGTTTCAAATTACGTGCTTCAAGCTGTATCATGTATGGGTCTCTCTGATGGACAGATCATTGCTACTGCAACAGGCGGTAACGGCGGCTACACTTATCAAGTAGGGTCGTTGGTGAATACTTCTGGTATTTTTAACAATTTGTCTGCAGGCTTATATAGTCTTTTGGTGAATGATGCTCTAGGTTGCACCGTGCAAAATCCAACCATAGCCATCACTGAGCCAAATGTTCTAACACTAGCATTGAGTGCCACAAATGCTTCGGGGCCAGGTGCCTTAGATGGCACTGTTGTGGCTACCGTCAGTGGCGGCACCGCACCGTATCAATATACTTGGTCTGGAGCAGCAGCTCAAACTGACAGCATGGCTGTGTACCTCGACGGTGGGTGGTATACCGTTGTAGTTACAGACGCCAATGGTTGCTCCATTTCAGACAGTGTACTAGTGGATGTATTGAGTTTAAACAATATCTCCGGACAACTCCTTGAAATTTATCCCAATCCAAGTAATGGCTTATTTCAACTCAGCCAGGAGGTAGAAAAACTAGTTGTATTTGATTTGCAAGGGCGTTTTATATGTCAATTTGATGCGGCCCAAGAAGTTGATTTGCGTCATTTGGCTAACGGAACATATCAATTGGTTTGCAAGATGAACAAGCTTACACAATTTTTGCGAATAGTGAAGCAATAACGTTTTAATTTTCAATTAATTCCTGTACATTAGGGCAAACTATTGCACTAATAAACATGAAAGGTATACTCCTTCTATTTGGTTTCTTGGTCTATTTTGATCAGGCAATGTTAGCCCAAGTGGATCCTGCAGGATGGGAGCAGCCCTACCAAAAAGCACGAGTTTTTATTGAGAACAAAGGACAGTTCGATGCTTTTCAGACGCCTGAAATTGGTGAAATTGCTTACGCCATAGACTTTGGCTCAACGCGCGTTTTTTTTGGTCAGAAAGGAGTTCGGTATTATTTCTTAGAAGCGCGACAAACAGCCAAAGCTGAGCGTGATAGCCTGCGTGCACTATACGCTACACAAGTTCCGCTTTACAAAGAAAAGGAACAGGTTGTCGGTAAGTTTGCCTTTAAGTCCGATGCTTTTCAAATTCAATTTGAAGCGTGTAATCTCGAAGCTCATCTTTACACAAAAGGCGAACAGTCGGCTTATTTTTCATACCCTGAAGCCAATTCTTGTAAGGGGTATTCGCGCTTGATTTATGAAAATATCTATCCAAACATCGATTTGCATTATACCGTGCATCCGCAAGATGGCCTTAAATATGCATTTGTTGTGCATTTGGGTGCCGACCCCGAGCAAATTCAAATGAAATACGACAGGCCAGTTGTACTCAATGCAAATATGGAGCTTGAAATCCCAACTTGCTTTGGTCCTGTACTTGACCATGTTCCTTACTCTTTTCAAAAGGATACCAATCAAGTGGTTGAGTCCTCTTTCAAACTAGTTGGTCAGACCGTTGGTTTTCAAATTGGACCTTATGATCTACAAGAGGAATTAATTATAGACCCCTGGACCCAAAGCCCGAATTTTGCTACCAACTGGGACGTTGTTTGGGAATGCGAACGCGATGGCGCTGGCAATGCTTATGCTTTAGGGGGTATTATGCCGCTGCAGATTTTGAAATACAATTCTACAGGCACCTTACTCTGGACCTACAGTACACCTTACGACACTTCAAACGTATGGTTGGGTACTTTTGCCGTTGACAACCTTGGCAATTCGTATGTCACCGCGGGTTCTGTTGCTCAGATTCAAAAAATTAGTCCGGCAGGGGCTTTGTTGGTCAATAACCCGAGTCCGGGCGGAATTCTATCAAGTGCTGAATTTTGGACCATCGCCTTTAATTGTGATGAAACTGGATTGGTTGTGGGCGGAACCGGTGGCGCGTTATTACAACTTGATGCGGTGGTTTATAATGTCAACACCGCCACGCTGAACATCAGTAACCAACAATTCATTTCCAATGGCCCAACGGCGTCTTTCCCGCCCAATATTGAAGAAGTGCGCTGTGTTGCAGCTGCCCCGAACGGCAGGTACTACTTCATGACCCACGACACCATCGGCTACCTCAGCGATAACTTTGGCGGCTGCCCAAGTGGTTCGAGCAATTTTTATAAAGGTCCGCATGGGGCTAATTGGGGCTATAAATGCGAGAACTTTCGCTACGACAACGCTGGAATTCAAACACTTGCTATCGATGCAGATCACATTTATATGCACAGAGGTAACGAAATCCAGAAGCGCAATTTGCAAGATGGGAGCTTCATTCAGTCAAATGTAATTCCTGGTGGGCAATACAACACCTTGTTTCCGAGCGGAAGGTCCGTTGGTTCTGCAGGTATTGCTATTGATCAATGCGGCAATATTTATGTGGGTTCAACAACAGGCGTGGTGAAGTACAATGGCCTACTGATTGAGCAAGCTTTTTATCCAACTAGTTTTGCTGTTTACGATCTAGAAATCAACACAAATGGTGAATTGTTGGTGAGTGGCGGTACCGGAACTTCGACAACTGGCACCCGCACTGGTGCGATTCGTTCAATGGCAATTGGCGCCTGTGCGCCAATTGCACTAACTTGCTGCGATGCAACAGTTTGTCAGCCCCAAAATGTTTGTGAGGCAGATGCGCCTTTTCAATTGGTCGCAGCCACGCCAGGTGGCATTTGGAGTGGGCAAGGCGTAAATGCGCAAGGTGTTTTTGATCCGTCTTTAGCCGGCGCTGGAATTCAAACAGTTGTCTACACCTTGCCTTGCGGCTCAGATTCCTTGCAAATTACGGTTAGCCCCTGCACGAATTTGCAAGTTTGTTTAGAAAGCAATGGTCAGCTTTCAGTTACAGGTGGAGTAGGTCCTTACACATGGGCATATTACACACCCGCTGCTAGCACGCCCATCACCAATCAAACCGAATGTCAGAATTGTGGTTATACCTGGTTTTTTGGCCAGTGTTTAAATGGATTGTTTCCTGCCACGAGCTGCAGTACTGTGGCTGGATATATCAATTTTGGAAATGGCGTTAGCGTAACGGCCCCAGCAGGCCAAACCCAATTGCAAGTTACAGATAACGCTGGCACGGTTTATCAGTTTACGCTTTCCCAAATTGCACCTTGTACAGTAAACCCCTGTTCAGGTTTTTTGGCAAGTGTACAAACGCTTAACAATCCGAGCTGTTTTGGTGCAACAGACGGCAGTGTCACTATTGCGCTAACCAATGGCACCGCTCCATTTACTTATAACTGGAGTCCGGGGGCTTCAACAACGAATTCCTTAACCAACTTAAGCGCCGGAAGCTATGTATGTACCGTTACCGATGCAAACAATTGCTCGGCAGTGCTCAATGCAAACCTAACGACGCCTGCGCAATTGACTATTTCGAGCTTCACAAGTCCTACCCCTTGTGGTTTGTCGGAAGGAAGCATGACGGTTCAGGTAAGTGGAGGCACGGCTCCTTATAGTTATGATTGGTCTCCATTTACCTCTACTACAGGTGCGCTCAATAACCTCGGCGCGGGTTATTATACTTCAACAGTGAGCGATGCGAATGGCTGTTTGGTGAGTATTACAGATACCGTCATGATTAGCAATGGACCGCAAATTACTGAAAACATTACGCCTTCCTCATGTATGAGCAATACGGGCTCCATTGCAGTGTCTATCAGTGGAGGCACTCCTGCATATACCATTTCTTGGATACCTAATTTAGGAAATACACCAAGCTTAACTAGTTTGGGTCCGAACGATACACTTAACATTTTTGTGACAGATGCAAACGACTGCGGTGCAACTGAAACCTATGTTATTCCGAGTTTAAACGACTTAGAAATCACAAGTTGGGCATCTTCTACAAGTATCTTACAAGGTGAAACCATCATTTTAAATGCAAACGGCGGCCAGTATTACGACTGGACGCCCTCACAAGATTTGAGTTGCTCAAGTTGCCCAAGCACCAACGCTACTCCTGACATTACTACTCAGTACATCGTTATCGCTACGCTAGATAACGGTTGTACGGATCAAGATACACTGCTTATTACCGTTACTGAACTTTGTGGAACCGTTTTTGTGCCCACTATTTTGGCGCCAGCGGCAAGTGCTAGTCCCGATCAAACCATCTGTGTCTACGGAAATTGCGTAGCTGAATGTTCGTTGGTCATTTACAACCGTTGGGGGGAGGTCGTTTTTGAAACAGCTGATCAAGCCCAATGCTGGGATGGGACCTTTAAAGGCAAGGCGCTCAATGCCGACGTATTTGCCTATAAACTTCAGGTCAAGCTACAAGACGGCACTTTTATAGATCAGGCGGGTTCTATTCAATTGATTCGTTAAGATGCGGAAATACCTACTCTTTTTTTTCTTGGGTGCTATTCGTTTGGGTTTCGCGCAAGACCTGCATTTGTCACAGCCAGACCTTCAATCCTTGGTTGTTTCGCCCGCACTTTGTGCTACAAATGCTACTTTTGAAGCGCAGGGAACTTATCGCCAACAATGGCTCGCTGCAGGTGCACCATTTCAGACGCAACTACTGAGCGTTCACGCGAGGTCTAAAAAAGTAAGACCAAACGAGGGTTACCTTGGTTTGGGGCTTCAAGTTCAAAGAGATCTTGCAGCGCAGAGTTTGAGTAACAGTGCTTTGCGCGTTAATCTAGCCTATCATTTGCCACTCAGTAGGAATGCTTTTGTTTCAGCCGGTATCAATTTAGGCTTTGGACAACGTACATTTGAGCCTTCTGGCCAATGGGGTGGGCAATACAATGGTTTGAGTTTTGATGCGAATGTTTTACCGAGTATCAGTTTACAGAACCGTTATGCGTTCACTTATTTAGACGCTGGGCTTGGTTTCGCTTATGCATATAGCCGAGGGGTTGTCAGAGAAAAAACCTTAAGCAAAGTGCAGCTTGGTTTTGGTGCGCACCACCTCAATAAGCCGGGTTTTAGTTTTTTGGATGCCAATGCGCGTTTGCAACCACGTATTGCTCTTTTAGCGCAAGCTGAATTCAGTTTAGCATCCGTTCACTCTGCAGTAGAGCCTCTTTTGTTTTATCAATTCCAAAGTCCTGCCCAAGAACTATTAATTGGATGCGCTTACAAACAATACCTCAAAGGCGGCCCATATAGCCGTGTTTCAAATGTACAAAGTGTTGGTTTTGGACTTTTCACGCGCTTCCAAGATGCTATGGTCCTTCAATTTAAACTGCAAATAAGACAGCTAAAATTAGCTTGTGCCTATGACATAACGGTTTCAAGTTTTGCAAAAGGGCCGCGCTTACAAAGTGCTTTTGAACTTCAACTCAACTATTTGTTTGAATAGAATATGTTGTATTTTTTTTGAATTTGACCACAACTGAAATATATTTAATAACTTCGTAGACAAATTAACTACATGAAAAAGACGCTACTTATCCTTTCTATTTGCGCTTCCACTTTAGGTTTTGCTCAAAAAAATAAATTCGGCATTCAATTCAATGCAGGCGCACATCTTCTTGGTGAAGCCGGAAACGGACTCTCTTTGAATACCACATTGACCTATAATTTTGTGCCGAGCTTTGGTCTTAAATTAGATGGTGGTTTGGATATCATTGGTGAAAATAACCTCAACCGTTTGGGTTTACAACTCAACTTAAACGTAGTAAAAATTGCCAATAAAGAAGCAAAATTCGGCCTTGAAGTTCATGGTGGAGCAGCTTTGTTAAACAACGGAAACTACACTTACAACGATACATATTTATTGCGCGGCGATGACATGGTAGCTATTATGGCGGGCATTACCCCAAGCTTTCAAGTTTCAGAACATTTGCGCATTTTAGTAGACGCTACTTATATGCCTAAAATATTCAAAATTGATGGTGTGATTACCAAATACCTTAACACAACAGTTGGCGTAGCTTACGGTTTCTAAGAAGTACAAAATATTTTTTCTAAAGGCGGACAATGTTCGCCTTTTTTTATGCCTTCAAAACAGTAGCGCTTTGAGTTGTTTTGATGGTGTGGAAATATAAAAGCAGGCTAATAAAGAGCAAGACATGTGAGAAGTCATTGCGGTCAAACCACTGGTTCAAGTTGATTTTTTGACTTTGGATGAAAGCATTTGGAAGCAGAGTCAATGCAGCTATCCAGAGAAATTTAAAGTTGGGATGGATCGTTTTTTGGTAATGAGCACCTAAAAAAACCAAAGAAAAGATGAGGCCGATGCCGCTAATGAGGGTAGGAACAAACAAGCCTTTACTTTGATCTATGCTGAGGTCGACAGTCATGAATACAATTACTTCAATGCACATTCCAATTAAAAGTAATGCCAAAGCAAAGCGCTCGAAGGTTGTTTTTTGTTTGGCTTGAGGCCATAAACTAATGATGGCTTTACTTAAGAAGTAAGTTGCAACCATACCTAAAATCCAGGAAGGGTATTTCCCCCAAAGCCCAAGGTAATTGTAAAAGAGGTGACCAAAACCTCCAAAAAGGAAACTCCAGCCAAAACAAAGAAAAAAGCGACGCCAGTTCCTATAAAAGGAATGGCGGCCAAAATTTAGATCAATTTGCCTGGCAATATAAAGTGATGTAGTAAAAAGTACAATATCGCCAATCATGGCATTGGGTTCCAGTAAATCGAGCCCCAGAATATGCCATTCAATTTTAGGGAAGTCTTGGCCAATCATTTGCTGTTCTCCTCGAATTTATGAAGGTTTTTGCGCAAGATGCTTTCGACGATGAGCGGTGAAATCCGATTGAAAATCAAATTCAAATTACCGATTAGGGTTTGGGTTTTTTTGTACCGTCTTTTGTCGATTAGACTTAGGCAATCTTGTGCCACTTGTTGCATGGTGAGCACTTTGCCTTTTTGGCGAGGCGCTAGCACTTGTTTACTGCCGTCTGCTGCCACAACTTCTTTGTTGTGTACAATTTCTGTCATGGCTACCTGCAGCATGCCTACATGCACTTGCTGCGCGTGTTCCTCTATGCGCAAAGATTCGACAAAAGAGGTGAGGGCCATTTTTGAGGCACTATACGGAGAGAGACCAGGCAAACCGTGAATGCCGGCCAAACTAGAGATAAAGATGATGTTGCCTTTAGACTGGCGCAAAGAGGGAAGTGCAGCTTGAGTTGGGAAGATGGTGCCAAAAACATTGCTTTTGAAAACTTGTTCGAGCACGCTTGGATCTAAATCGGCAAGGTATCCTCGGCTAGAGATGCCCACATTGTTGACTAATATGTCGATCTTTCCGAAAGTTTGCAACGCAAAGTTGCTGAGTTCTTTGGCTTGCTGAAAATCAGAAACATCACCTTTGTAATAGACCGCTTCGATGCCTTGTTGGGTCAATTCGGTCTGAACTTCTTTCAGTCTCAATTCATCGCGGCCGTTCAGTACTATTTTTGCACCTTCTTTGCCCAAGGCCAGCGCAATGGCGCTTCCGATGCCCCGGCTAGAACCCGTGACAATGGCGACTTTATTTATGAAGCGTTTTTTTGCCATTTGTTGTAATGGATTTCGGGGTGGTGTTTAAGTGCGGTAAGGCTGTTGGTCCAGGCCATGGCAACGTGTACCAAAAAGGCGATCCAGATGTTGCCGGCCATTAGCGTGAGCAAGCAGAGTAAAAAACCGAGTGGTACTGCACCAATTGTTTCGTCAAGGCCTTTAGGAATGTGGGTGGCTGAATACAAAGCTACATTGATGGCTATAGCCAACCATACCCCGTATGCCTCCACTAATGGGAACAGTAATACACCTCTAAACAATAACTCGTAACCAAAAAGATAAACGAACCAACCGAGCAAGTTCAGTCGGAAGGTTTTGACATCCCAGTTGAGCGCTCTGATTTGAGGATAATTAACTAGGTTTTTAGGTCTTTTTGCGGAAAAAGCGGCGAGCGGAATTAAAATTAGGGAGAGTCCGACGGTGGCTACCACATTGAAAAGCAAGGTGTCGCTCCTGAAATTTAAGCCGTAATAGGCGATACTGCGTTGTGGTTCGGTTGCCAATAAAAACAATAAAGGTAGTACGCCCATACTGAAGAAACCTAGCCATTTGGTCATGAAAATGAAGTGTAACCAGGCAGCATCGGTAGGGTATTTTTTGAAGTAATAGGCTTTAAGCACCTCTGATTTGGAAATGAACCAAAAAACCATAAAGCCACACAGCGCAAGATAAATTGGAGCAACGCCACTTTGGAGGCTAGGGCTTTGATCGAAGGGAATTCTTAAAAAATGGATCATGAATTGTTTGAGGGTAAATACCCGTTTTCTTTATACCAACCAATGCAATCGGCGATAGCCACTTCTATTGGTGTACTTGGTAGCTGTAGTTCGGTGCGCGCTTTAGCTGGAGAATAGAATTGTTTCACACTCGCCATTTTGGCCATAGAATAGCTCAATTGCGGTGTTTTTCCGGTAAGGCGTGCGATGATAGAGTTGATAGCACCAACAAGATTGATAGCAAAACCAGGAAACTGTTTAATTTTAAAAGGCTGTCCGAATACCTGCGCTGCCTTTTGGAACATTTCTTTAAAGTAAAGATTTTCGTTGCCAACAATATAACATTGCCCCACACGGCCCATTTTTAAAGCATTGACAGTAGCCACTGCTACATCTTTGGAGTACACGAAGTTTTTGCCACCACCGGCATAACCAGGAAGTTTGTTTTTGTAAAGTTCGAGTAGCATTCTACCTGAAGTGGGGCCAGAATCAAAAGGACCGATCATAAAGGTAGGGTTGAGGATTACTACCGGAAAATCATGTTTTTGATGCATTTGAAGCAAATGACATTGTGCCTCGTATTTGCTATCCATGTAGTCCATTTTGAATTGGTCGCCGGTGTAGGGTTGGTTTTCGTCGCCAGGTGCTGCTTTTGAACCGTGGTTAAAGGAATTAGCAGTGCCAATTTGAACCATGCGCTGGTATCCATATCTTTGGGCAAGTGTTGCGATATTTTGCACACCTTTTAAATTGACGGCAAAGAGGCTTTCTAGCCGACGAGGCCATATGGTTGTTAGAGCGGCAATGTTGATTACGTACTGACAGCCAGCCATTGCGCTTTCAAGGAAAGAAGTATCGAGGATATTGCCTTCAACAATTTCTATAGCAAGTCCGTCGAGCACTTTTGTACTGCTTCCGGGTAAAATTTGGGCTTTTACGTGATATCCTTGGGAGAGGGCCTCGCGTGTAACGCTCGCACCGAGCATGCCATTGGCTCCAGTTATAAATACACAATTTGTCATTGGCAAGCTAAAAGAAGCCACAAAGATACTAAAATTTCCAGCTTAAGCCGGCATAAATCGCCTTTGTATTGTTGCGATAGGGTAAAGTATGTAGTTGATTTTGGGCTTGAAAAGCGCTTCTGATTTGAGGTTCGATGAAAACTGCCAAGTGTCTATTGGCCAAATAACTCATGCGCAACTGACTCTGCGCCATGACTTGAAACTGACCCATAGGCGGCTTGATATATATCGTACTAGGTGCATAACCAGGCAGATGTAGTGTTTGATTCGTACGGTAGGCAAAATTTAGACCTAATCCGGCATGCAGCTGCGCTTCAAAAACACCAAATTGCTTGTGGTAGCCAATAGTAACCGGGACAATGAGGTGTTGACTGCGCACCACACTCTGATAATTGGCTTTAATGTGAGATACGTCTCCGCCTCCTGGAGGGTTGGGGCCAAAAGGCCATGGACCTTCTTGGAGCTCTTCATCGCTTATTTGACGGAAGCCGTAGATATAAGGAAATAAGTAGTGTTCTTTTTCATCATAACTAAAGACCTTCGTTTGTTCAAATCGTTCGTTGATCGTGGAATTCAAATACTGTATTCCCGTATTGAAATGCCAGTTTTTATGAAGGTGTACTTGAATTTGAAACAAGGGGTTTTGCTGCCAAAGAAGTTCGGCTTGTTGTGTGCCTTCAGTACCTAATTGATAGTTAAAAGAGGGGAGTTTTGAAAAAGACTGACCTGTAGCAATACTCAAGCTAATTCGACTTGAATTCGGAATAATTGCAGCGCGAACTTTTATAGAAGAGAATTCTTGCTTGATATGTTGAGGAACCAAAGGAGATAAAGTCATTTCTGGTTTGAGGTCTTGAATTGCTTCATCAGCCGGGACTGTTCCATCAGCAAGATCATTTGAAATAGCTGGTATGGTTAAAAGGTCTCGAATTTCATCGAGATTTTGAATTTCTTTTTGTACAGAAGTAATGCTGGCATTTTGAACTGAATAATGTTCGGTATGCTTAGATTTATTACCATGCAATTCGTTCACTTCGTCCCTAACCGAAGCAGTTTGCTGCTGTTGAGCTACCCCAATGGTTTTGTGTTTTGAAACGCGTACAGCTGACTTGTTTACGACATCGTTTTTTTGCTCGAGGTAGGTGTAAGTGGTTATCACACCAAGAAGCAATGATCCAAAAGCTGTGAGCGCATATTTAAAGACGCTTCGGGCATACCAAGGTTGCACGCTTCCGAGGGCATCGGAAAGCCTTTTCCACATCAAGGGCTCTGGCTCTATGTGGCCCTTCAGCTGATCACGCAGGTATTTTTCGAAATCGTCTAGTTGCTTCATTTAACCAATCATTTTGTCTTGTTGTTGCAAGGCTTTTTGCAAGGCTTTTTTGGCTTCAAAGAGTTGTGACTTAGAAGTGCCTTCATTGATCGAAAGCAACTCTGCAATTTCTTTGTGCGCAAAACCTTCCATGACATATAAATTGAAAACCAAACGAGCGCGGGCAGGAAGCTTTTGAACTAAAGCCATGATATCAGCAGCTGCTAATTGGGTCTCTATACCGGGCATGTTGGTTTCAACTTGAAAGGCAGAGTCAATGTCGATATGTAGTCGGAATTTGGCTTGAGCACGCAAAGCGTCAATTGCGGTGTATACAAATACGCGCTTTACCCAGCCTGGTAGGTGGCTTGCTTGTTTGATTTTGTGTAAGTTTTGAAAAACCTTTACGAAGGAATCTTGGAAGATATCTTGAGCACTGCTGCTGTCTGAAGCGTAGCGCAAGCAAATTTTGAACATGGCAGGCGCAAAAAGCTCGTATAAATCACGCTGAGCACGCGCATCTTTGCGCATGCAGTCTTGGATGAGTTGCTCATAAAGTTCAGCGTCTTGGACCATACCGTTTATAGACGAAAAGGTACGGCTAAAGGTTGGAATGTTGGGCCTTATATAAAATAAAGTGCGCCAAGCGTTGTAAGTGAGGTCAAGACCAAAACAAGAACTTGTTCAAAAGACAAGTGAATAGGCATTGTTACTTTAGGCTTTTTGAGTGCACTGATCATCAGGCGTAGATAAACAAAAGCACCAATTACAGATGCGATGAGCGCTAAAATAGCCGTGTAAGGCACATGTGGAGCTGCGGACCATAACAACGAGAATTTACCAAAGAAGCCTGCAAACGGCGGAATGCCTGCTAAAGAGAAAAGTGCCAAAACAAGTGCAACTCCAACTACAGGGTTTCTCCAGGCAATTCCTTCCCAATTGGCCAAGCTGTCGGTGCTGTCGTTGACAGCGAAATTAACAACTACCATTGCAATGGTAGCCACGGCGTATGCGGTTACAAACAAGAAAATATTGCTGTTGTGGATATCTGCCAAAGCAAAAAGCATTAAGCCTGCATTTGCAATGGAAGAATAGGCAATGAGTCTTCTGAAGCTAGTTTGTTTCCAAGCAGTGATGTAACCATAGAACATGGAAAGCACAATGATGATGCAAATGAGGTCAATCCAGAAGGCATAAGAATCTCTGAATACTTGTCCGAAAACGTTAACGATGGCATAAATACCTGCAATTTTAACGACCGTAGACATATACATGAGCACAGAGTTGGAAGCACCGTCATAGACGTCGGGGCCCCAAAAATGAAAAGGTACAGCGCCAATTTTAAAAGTAAATCCAGCAAGTAAGAATAAGCTCCCGACAATTGCCATTGGGCTTTGCCAAATGCCTATGGCTAAGTTGGATTGGATTTCAATGATTTGAAAACTTCCGGTGACACCGTATAACAAGCCAATTCCAAAAAGAAGAATGGCCGAAGCAAAAGAACCTGTAAAGAAATACTTAACAGCTGCTTCCGCAGATCGGCTGCTTCCTTTTTCGATGCCAACTAATACATATATTGGAATAGATAGGATTTCTAGACCAATAAAAAACAACATGAGGTCGTTTGGTTGCGCCATAATGATGGCACCACAAACTGAAAAGAGAATCAGGGCAAAGTAATCACCGGTGTGCTCGTCATCTGATTTATAACGTTTGTAACCGCCTAGCAGAGCGAGTAAGGTAACAGCGCACAACAAGATAATGACAAGACTTTGTGTTGGGATAAATGCAGCATAGGACGCAAATGGTGAAACATAAGACCCTTTGAAATAAGCCGCAACACCCGCCCCAATTAAGCCCAGACTTGCAATGATAATTGAAAAGAGTGGCTTTTTTTGCATTCCGACAAAAAGTCCGAGAAGGCCACTGATAAAAAGAATAACGATACTATCCATGATGCGATTTAATGAGTAGGTTGGGTAAGGCTGTGTGCAACGAAATCGGTGAGACATTGTGGTGCAAGACCAAGGTAAATGGCTGCAATGCTCAAGATGGCAAAAACTGCTATTTCTGACCAATGTAAGTCTTCGAAAGTAGCGTTAATGGTTGGGCCAAACATAGGTGCTTGATACGCTTTGAGCATGTAAACAGCGCCCAAAACCAAAGTAGTGCTTGCCAAGAAACCAGTAAGGGCATTGGCGCTAAAGAGCGCTTTGATCAAGAAAAACTCCCCGATAAACCCAGCTGTGAAAGGTACCGATAAAGAAACAAAAGTGAGTACAGCAAACCAGAAGGCAAAGCGCGGCGCTACTTTTGCGATGCCGCCAAGTTGGCCGAGCTCACGAGTACCTAAACGCTGTTCTATGATGCCAGCTGCCAAAAACAAGCCAATTGAAACAATACTGTGATTGACAATTTGTACGACTGCTATTTGGTTGGTGTCGAAATTGTTGAGCATGAGTGCAGCTGCAATAAGCCCTAAGTGACTCAAGGAAGCGTAGGCAAATAAAGTTTTGAGGTCTTGCTGACGAATTGCTACAACAGCACCGTAAACTACACCGATGATGCCAAGCGTGATGATCGGCCAACGCCAGAAATCAGTAGCAACACCATCGAAAATAGGAAGCACCCATTTCAAGAGACCAAACAAGGCCATTTTGAGCATAATTGCCGAAAGGAGCATGGTGCCGGCTGTTGGCGCTTTTGTATAGGTTTCTGCCTGCCAAGTATGGAAGGGAAACAAAGGTATTTTAACAGCAAAAGCCAATAGAAAACCGCCCATTAAGAAAATACTCGTATTGCCTAGTGAACTGAGGTCTGCAGCTAAAAGTGCTTCATAGGTTTGTTGGTTGGTGGCGTGCATGAGGCCAATAACCGACAAAAGCATGGCCAATGAACCGAGTAGGGTATACAAGAAAAACTGGAGCAAAGCGCGCGGTTTGTCAAAAGAACCAAACCAATAAAGAATCAGGAAGATTGGTAATAGCGTAAGTTCCCAAAAGATATAAAATCCGAGGATGGTGTTGGTGGTGAACACACCTAGCAAGCCAAACTGCATAAGTAATGCCAACGCTGTAAAGCGTTTTTCGTTGGTGATACTTCTTTTGAAGTTACTTAAGAATACTAAGAAAAAGACAGCATTGGTGAGTAAAATCATGGTAAAGCCTAAGCTGTCGATAGAGAAACGCACAAACCTTAAGCCGAAGTCGATGAGAAGGTGCTCACTTGGCTCGAAATAGCAGACAGCCACGCTGCTCACGACAAGCGCTGCTGCGCTGGCAATTAAACCATAAATACGGGTGATGTTGCTTGGAATGAACCAAGCTACAAGACTAAATACAAGGGGTAAAAGAATTAGTGCCAAACCGAAAGTTTTAAAAGGTAATATGCAACAAAAATGATCAGACCAAACACCATCCAGAATAGATAGCTGCTCAAGAAACCTGTTTGCCATTTGCGGGTCAGGTTAGCGGTATTGAGGATGCCGTCTGCAAGAGCATAGACACCATTGCGCAATAATTGTACATCGACAACCTTGCCAACAAAGTCAGAAAGGGCTAACAGAGGTTTCACAAAAACCGTATTGTAAATTTCGTCAATGTATAATTTTTGAGCAGAAAGACGTTCCCAGCCGTTTAGGGCGGCATCTTCTTTAGCGAGTGCGCCTTTTTTGGCATAATTGAGGTAAGCCCAGATCATGACGCCAACGGCAATGATACTCGCAAAAAGCATCAGGCCAATGGAGGTTGAGAAATCAAGGTGCGCGTTGTGTACTTCTGAAAGACCAAATGTTCCATGGCTTAGATAGTGGTCAAACCAATGGGCTGCATTTTTGAAAAATAAACCTGGCAAGTTCAATAAACCACCAAAAACAGATAATACTGCAAGCACTATGAGTGGCAGGGTCATGGATAAGCCGCTCTCATGTACTTTGCTTTTGAGGGTGTCTCCACCGCGGAAAGCTCCATGAAACGTGAGGAAATAAAGGCGGAACATGTAAATTGCGGTCATGGTGACGGCAAGTACCAATATAGCGTATACCGCAGGGTTATGGTGCAGGGCTTGAGCCATGATTTCATCCTTAGAGAAGAATCCGGATAGGAATGGAATTCCGGAAATGGCCATGGTGCCAATAAGGAAAGTCAGATGTGTAAGCGGCATGAGTTTGGCTAAACCACCCATTTTTCGGATGTCTTGTTCTTCGTGCATACCGTGAATAACAGAACCAGAACCTAGGAAAAGGAGCGCTTTGAAGAAGGCATGTGTGGTTACGTGGAAGAGAGCAACAGTATAGGCACCAAAACCAAGCGCTACAAACATGAGGCCTAATTGTGAAACTGTTGAATAGGCCAATACCTTTTTGATGTCGTTTTGACGAAGGGCCATAAAAGCAGCTACAAGTGTAGTGGCAAGGCCTACGTAAAGAATGATGTCTTTGGTAAATGGCGCTAATTCAAATAAGAAATTCGAGCGAACGGTTAGGTAAATACCTGCAGTAACCATTGTTGCGGCATGGATGAGTGCAGAAACAGGTGTTGGCCCTGCCATGGCATCAGGCAACCAAGTAAAAAGCGGAATTTGCGCACTTTTACCAGTTGCAGCAATGAATAAACAAAATGTTATGAAGAACATTGCGCCACCTTGCAGGGTAGTGTCACCTTGCAGCGCTTTGCCAATTGACAAAAACTCAAGTGTGTTGAACTGACCGAGAATCATAAACAAGGCAAGTAGCAAACCGACGTCGCCAATGCGGTTCATGATAAACGCTTTGCGGCCAGCGAGGCTATTTGCCAAGCCTTTTTGCGCGTCGTTGTAATGAAAGCTAATCAAAAGGTAAGAACACATCCCGACGCCTTCCCAACCGAAGAATAATACAAAATAGTTAGAACCAAGAACCAAGAGCAACATAGAGAAGATAAACAAATTCAAATAAGTGAAGAATTTGTGGTAACCTTCGTCGTGGCTCATATAGCCCATCGAAAATAGATGAATAAGCGAACCAATACCAGTAATGATGAGCGTCATCCAGATGGACAAGGCATCTATTTGGAACGAGGCATTGATTTGTAGTTGATCGAAATTGATAATGTTGAACAACTTGACAATTTGAGTGCCGTGTAAGCCCGAAAATAAGGTAGTCGCCAATAAAAACGAAACGAAAACTACAGCCGTGGCGATACCACCGACAATTGTTTTTGGCAGTTTTTTGCCAAAGAGTCCGTTGATTGCAAAACCAAGGAGCGGCAGCGCAATGATGAGAAGGAGCGTCAGGTCTTTAGCCATGGTTAATTTTTAAGTTGGTTGTACATGTCGATGTCAATTGACTTGAGGTTGCGGTAGGCCATGATAATGATAGACAAACCTACTGTAGCCTCTGCTGCAGCTACTACCATTGTGAAAAACACAAAAATTTGTGCGTCACCATTTCCGTAGTAGGTAGAGAAAGTCACGAGCATGAGGTTGACGGCATTGAGCATGAGTTCGATGCACATGAGCAGGACAATCATGTTTTTGCGGGTCATGGCGCCAATGGCTCCAATTGTAAACAGCGCAAAAGACACAAAAAGGTAGAAGTCTAGGGAGGTCCCGATACTTGAAGCAGCTTGCATATTATTCGATGATTTGTTTTTCGCGTTTAGCGAGCAAAATGGCGCCCACCATAGCAGCGATGAAAAGAATGGAGGTAAGTTCAAAAGCAACGATATACTTTGAGAAAAGTAAATTGCCGAGTTCTTTTACTAAACCAATGTTGTTGTCTTGTTGGCGGTATGTTTGGCCTAAGATGAGTGTGTCTTTGAGTGCTGTTATGAGCACTAAAAACAAAGAACCGCCTGCAATAAATGCGGCAAGTTGCGCGCCTCTCGTGTTCATGGGCTCTACTTCTTTATTTAGGTTCAGGAGCATCAAGACAAACAAGAACAAGACCATAATGGCACCCGCATAAACAATCATATTGACGATTGCCAAAAACTGAGCGTTCATCATGATATACATGGCGGTAATGAAGAAAAACGTAATGACTAAATATATGACACTACGTACGGGGTGCTTACTGAGCACAACCATTAGGGCCGAAGCTAAGGTTAGGCTACCTAAAATGATGGAGATGATTTGCAAACTCATAATTGGGTACGTTTACCGGTGTGTTGTCTTTTGGTGATATCGATGCGCTCGTCTAGCGTTTCAACCAATTTGTCTTTGCCATAAATGAAGTTATCGCGCTCAAAAAATGTAGGAACCAAACGATCCGTTAAAAAGATGGCTTCTTTCGGACACGCTTCTTCGCACAAACCGCAAAAAATACAGCGCAACATATTGATTTCATAGGTAGCTGCGTATTTTTCTTCGCGGTAAAGCTTTTCTTCGCCCCGCTCGCGTTCTGCTGCAGTCATGGTGATGGCTTCTGCTGGGCAAGCAACTGCACAAAGGCCACAAGCAGTACAGTTTTCTCGACCTTGTTCGTCGCGCTTGAGGACATGCTGACCGCGGTAAACTGGAGCAAACTCCCTTGTTTCTTCGGGATATTTAATGGTTTTGCGCTTGCGGAACATGTGGCGCATAGTGGTAATCATGCCACTGATAATGGCAGGCAAGTAGGCTTTCTCCCATAAAGTCATGGGTTTATCAGAAACTACTTTTTTACGATTGGTAAGACTTTCCATAATGAGAACTGAAATTTAGAACCACCCGTTTTTAAAGGCGATGACCAAACCGGTGACTAATAAATTGATGAGCGAAAGTGGAAGTAAGGATTTCCAACCTAAGTGCATGAGTTGGTCAAAGCGAAAGCGCGGGATAGTCCAGCGGATCCACATAATGACAAAAATGAAGAGGAAAATTTTGGTGGCAAAAGCAGCTATACCTAGGATGGCAAGGGTGTTGCCACTGAAGTGACTCATGCCTGGAAAGTTATAGCCTCCAAAGAATAAAATAGACATGATGGCAGAAGACACAAACATAGAGGTATATTCTGCAAATAAATACAAGCCTAGTTTCATGGAGCTATACTCGGTGTGGTAACCGCCAACAAGTTCGGACTCACATTCTGGTAAATCGAATGGAGCTCTGTTCAGCTCAGCTAATGCACAAATGAAGAAAATAAGAAAGGCAACGGGCTGGTAAACAATATTCCAGACGCCACTTTGTTGGGCGACGATATCATTTAAACTCAGTGAACCTGACAACAAAACGATGGTGATCGCAGAAACGCCCATAGCTAGTTCGTAGGAAATCATTTGCGAACTTGCGCGAATGGCTCCGTAGAGGGAGTATTTGTTGTTAGACGCCCAGCCACCGATCATGATGCCGTAAACGCCAATGGAAATAACGCCAAAGACGTATAGGATACCAATGTTGATATCGGCAACTTGCAAAGTGATGTCGCGTCCGAAAAGGTGTAGTTTTGGGCCCCAGGGAATGACTGCGCTTGTAATGAGCGCCGTAAACATGGCGATGCCTGGGCCAATAATAAACAACCATTTGTCTGCTTTGGCAGGAATGAAGTCTTCTTTTAAGAACATCTTGACACCATCGGCAATAGGTTGTAAAATACCGAACGGACCAGCGCGGTCTGGGCCAACGCGGTCTTGGATCCAAGCCGCCAATTTACGTTCAAAGTAGGTCATGTAGGCTGCAGCCCCGAGTGAAACAAGGAAGAGCAACAATACAAGTATTGATTTTTCTATGAGCAACGCGGTATCCATTAGCTAAGTAGTTTGGGATTGTTGTCGTTTTTGGTGGCGTATTTACCTTGAGAAATCACAGAATGACGGTCAATTTTGCGCGGGCCAATTAGGTTCCATTTGCTAGGATCTTTTTTGTCAAAGCGACAGTCGTTGCAGATCCAGGCGGTTTTGTCTTCGATGGTTTCAACTTCGCCGTATTTGTCTTTGCGGGCCGTGACACGGAAGATTTCGTTACCGAACATCCAGACGACAGCTTTTCCGGAGCATTTGTCACAAGCACACTCTGCTTCGTAAGGCTTCAAGAACCATACACGAGACTTGAAACGGAAAGTTTTGTCGGTGAGTGCGCCAACCGGACAAACGTCGATCATGTTGCCCGAGAAGTCGTTGTCAATGGCGTTTTCGATATAGGTAGAGATTTCGGCGTGTTCACCGCGGTGTAAGACACCATGAACGCGTTTTTCAGTGAGTTGATTGGCCACAGCCACACAACGATAGCACAAAATGCAACGGTTCATGTGCAACTTGATCTTGTTGCCGATGTCGATAGGGCTGAAAGTACGACGTTCTTCGCGGTAGCGCGTTTTGGCTGAACCGTGCTCGTAGCCGAGGTCTTGAAGGTGACACTCACCAGCTTGATCGCAAATTGGGCAATCGAGTGGGTGGTTCACTAACAAGAATTCTACAACACCACCACGGTTGGTATGTACGCGTTCAGAAGTTTTGTTCTTGACGATCATGCCGTCCATTACAGGTGTGGAGCATGAAGCCACCAATTTTGGCATAGGGCGTGGGTCTGCAGTAGAACCAGCAGCTACTTCAACCAAACAAGTACGGCATTTGCCGCCAGTACCCGGGAGTTTGCTGTAGTAGCACATGGCTGGAGGCACGAGGTCTCCGCCGGCCTGACGCGCAGCGTTGAGGATGGTAGTTCCTGGTGCTACTTCAATTTCGACGTCGTCTATTGTTACTTTTATCATAGGACTAAGCTTCAAGCGGTGCTTGGATTAAACCATAATTTCTAGATTGTGCCTCTTGTGGAGACTTCACGTGCCATTCGAATTCATCTCTGAAATGGCGAATAGCGGCGGCAACTGGCCATGCGGCAGCGTCACCTAATGGGCAAATGGTGTTGCCTTCAATTTTTTTGTTGATTTCTTCGAGTAGGCTGATGTCTTCTAGTGTACCTGTACCGTGTTCGAGACGGTAAAGTACTTTTTCCATCCAGCCGGTTCCTTCTCTACATGGCGAACATTGTCCGCAAGATTCATGCGCATAAAAACGAGCGAAATTCCAGGTATTGCGCACAATGCATTGGTCTTCGTCAAACACGATGAAACCTCCTGAACCAAGCATGGAGCCACTTGCGAATCCGCCATCGGCCAAACTTTCGTAGGTCATGAGGCGGTCGGTGCCGGCAGCTGTTTTGGTCACGAGGTAATGTGGTAAAATCGGAACAGAGGAACCACCTGGGATACAGGCTTTCAATTTTTTTCCATTTGCGATACCGCGGCAGTAGTCGTCGCCGTAGATGAATTCTTCTACGGACAAACCGAGTTCGATCTCATAAACGCCCGGGCGAACAAGATTGCCACTGGCAGAAATCAATTTGGTACCTGTCGAACGTTCAATGCCAATTTTGGCATAAGCGTCGCCACCTTCGTTCACAATTGGAACTACTGCAGCGATAGATTCTACGTTATTGACTACCGTCGGATTGCCCCACAATCCTTTTACAGCCGGAAAAGGCGGTTTCATGCGGGGGTTGCCGCGTTTACCTTCTAATGACTCGAGTAGGGCGGTTTCTTCGCCGCAAATATAGGCGCCTCCACCTGGAGTTACCACGAGGTCGAGGTCGTAGCCTGAACCGAGGATGTTTTTACCGAGCATACCATTGGCATAGGCTTCAGCGATGGCTTTTTCAAGAATGCGCAAGACATACATGAATTCGCCGCGAATGTAAATGTAAGAGCGGCGTGCTCCCAACGCATAGCTCGAGGTAATCATGCCTTCGATGAGCAGGTGCGGTAATTTTTCCATGAGGTAGCGGTCCTTGAACGTACCTGGTTCTGATTCGTCGGCATTGCAAACCAAATGGCGCTCAACACCTTCTGGCTTCGCCAAAAAAGACCATTTCATGCCGGTAGGGAAACCAGCGCCTCCGCGTCCGCGCAAGCCAGATTTTTTGACTTCCTCCACGACTTCATCAGGGCTCATGGTTTTGAGCGCTTTTTCTACGGATGCATAACCGCCGTGTTTGCGGTATACATCGTAGGATGCAATTCCTTGGACATCTGCGTGTTCTATAAGTAGTTTTCTTGCCATTGGATTAAGATTTTGAGGCCTCGCGCATGGCGTCGAGCATTTCGTTCACTTTTTCTTTGGTCAAACGTTCGTAAAAATGGTATTTACACATGAGCATTGGACCATAACCGCAGGCTCCCAAACATTCTACTGTTTTGAGGGTAAACATGCCGTCTTTGGTTGTTTCACCAACTTTGATATCGAGCTTTTGTTCGATGTATGTAATGAGGTCATCGGAACCTACCAACTGGCAAGGTCCGGTACGACACACTTCAAGCACGTTTTTTCCGACAGGATCTAGGTGGAACATGGTGTAGAAAGTGGCAACTTCATACACTTCTATTGGCTCGATGTCGAGGATTTGAGCAACGCGATTCATGGCGCCAACACTGACCCAACCCAATTCGTCTTGGACTAAATGCAGCACGCTAAGGATGGCACTTTTTTGTTTCCCTTCGGGGAAAAGACCGATGACGCGCTTCATTTCGGTCATGGTTGCTGCACTGAAATCTATCGGTGCTTCGTTGACAGCTTGTGGGTGATCTGCTTTCATATTAGGCGTCTAGTTCTCCGGCAATGACGTTGATGCTACTGAGTGTCAGAACGGCGTCTGAAATCGGTAGGCCTTTGATCATTTCTGGATATGCTTGGTAATAAATAAAACAAGGTCTTCTGAATTGAAGGCGATAAGGTGTGCGGCCACCATCAGAAATGAGGTAGTAGCCAAGTTCACCGTTTCCGCCTTCTACGGCATGGTATACTTCTCCGACAGGAAGTTCGGTTTCTCCCATGACAATTTTGAAATGGTAGATAAGCGCTTCCATGTTGTTGTATACATCGGCTTTTGGCGGAAGATAAAAGTCGGGAAGGTCCGCTTTGTAGTCGCCTTCTGGTAGGTTTTTGTATGCTTGCTCAATGATGCGCAAACTTTGGCGAATTTCTTCTTGGCGCACCATGAAACGATCGTAGGTATCGCCATTGACGCCAACAGGAATAATAAAATCGAAATCTTCGTAAGAAGAATAAGGGTTCATGGCACGCACGTCGTAGTCCACGCCAGCTGCACGCAAGTTAGGTCCTGAAAAAGAATAGGAGAGTGCGCGCTCTGCAGAAATAGGCCCAGCGCCTTTGGTGCGGTCCATGAAAATGCGGTTGCGGGCAAGCATACTATCAAACTCTTCGAAAGCTTTCGGAAAAGTTTTTAAAAAAGATTGTAGTTTTTGATGAAAAACTGGCGTGAAATCGCGCTCAAAACCGCCAATGCGGCCCATATTGGTGGTGAGGCGGGCACCGCTCATTTCTTCGTAAAGCTCATAGATTTTTTCGCGCTCGGAGAACGGATAAAAGAAAGAGGTGAGGGCACCTGCATCTACGCCAATAACTGAATTGCAAATAAGGTGATCAGCAATGCGGGCGAGTTCCATAATGATGACGCGCATGTATTGTACGCGTTTTGGAATGTCCACACCGATCAATTTTTCAACGGTCATTTCCCAACCGATGTTGTTGATGGGAGAAGAACAATAGTTGAGACGGTCGGTAATAGGTGTAATTTGGTTGTATGGACGGCGCTCTGCTAATTTCTCAAATGCGCGGTGGATGTAGCCAACGGTTTGCTCTGAGGAAATGATTTTTTCACCGTCTACTTTTAAGATATTTTGAAAAATACCGTGTGTAGAAGGGTGCGTCGGACCAAAGTTAATGGTTGCGACATTTGCTGGGTCTGCAGCCTGCAAAATATCTTTTATTTCTTGGCTCATAGTTCGTTGTTATTGCGTCCGAAAAATCTGTCGTCTTTGTCTTCGCGGGTAGCGTCTTCCAAAACGTATTCTTTGCGCATTGGGAAGTAATCCATGTCGTCCATGTTGAGGATGCGGCGAAGATCTGGGTGCCCGTCGAAAATAATTCCAAAGAAATCATAGGTTTCGCGTTCCATCCAGTTGGCACCGGCGAAGAGGTCGGTGATAGTGGCAATGTGTAGGTTGTCTTTTGGAAGGTAACCTTTGATGCGCAAACGCAGGTTGTTTTTCCAAGAATGCAATTGGTAAACAACAGCAAATTCACGGCCAACAGCCTCAGGGTAATGTACACCTGCAATGTTGGTCAGGTAGTTCACACTTAGATCTTGGTGTTGTTGTAGCCATGCAATGGCATCGTGGATACGATTTGGCGTCATTTCAATGTTGAGCATGCCAAATGCTTCTTCATGAGCCAAAACATCGGCGCCAAATGCAGCTTGAACTGCCGTTAAATATTCTTGATTATTTTGCTTCTCCATGTTGATCGATCTCGATTTGGTAGGTACCTAACAAATGCTTGTATTCTTCCGAATAGCGTCTGCGGTTGGATTCTTTTTTAACCAATTCATGAATGTTCATGACGCCTTCGATGATTTGTTCTGGACGCGGTGGGCAGCCAGGCACATATACATCGACAGGTATAATGCGGTCAATTCCTTGCAAAACGGAATAGGTATCGAAAATTCCGCCAGAACAAGCACAAGCACCTACAGACAAAACCCATTTAGGCTCGGCCATTTGTTCGTAAACTCTTTTGAGAACTGGGCCCAATTTTTTAGAAATGGTTCCGGCAACAATTAAGAGGTCTGCTTGGCGTGGTGTAAATGACATACGTTCCATACCGAAGCGAGAGAGGTCGTAGGCACTACCCATGGTGGCCATGAATTCGATGCCACAACAAGAGGTTGCAAATGGCAAAGGCCAAACGGAGTTGGCACGTGCAAGCGCAATGGCTTTGTCTAGGTTGGTGAGCTGATAGCCCTCCCCATTGATTGTTTCGAGGTCTTCTATTTTTCCCATTCTAGTGCTCCTTTTTTATAGATGTAGTAAAACCCGGTCAAGAAAAAACCGACAAACATAATAACAGCCAAAAGGCCTTCGAGTTTGAGTTCGTAGAAATTAACGGCGTATGGATAGAAGAAGATGACTTCAACATCAAACAATACAAACAAGATGGCCGTCATGAAATAGCGAATCGAAACTGGGAAACGCGCGTTTCCTTGTGCGTCAATACCACATTCAAAGTTGTCGTCTTTTTTGACTGAATTGATCCTTGGTGTAAGGATGTGCGTTACAAATAAGGTGAAAATTACAAAGCCTGCTGCGACGGCGATTTGCATCAACAGCGGTAGGTAATTGGCGCTTGAAGCTGTTTCCATTGGACTATTTTAAAAGTGTAACAATAGTTACTGAACTTGGTTTGTTTTGCGCCACAAATTTACCTTTTAGTTTGGTTCTGACATAAAAAAAGCCGAGAAAATATTCCCGGCTCCTTATTTAGAATGCTTATGGATTACTTAAATTTAAAACGCAAACCTATGTTTGAAAAATTACCCGCACTAAAGGTGGTGCCAAGGCCGGCAATTTGGTTCACGTTAAAGCCTGGTCTGAGCTCCATATAGAGGTGCATAGGTTTCCAAAAATCACGTTTCTTACCAATTTGAAAATCAACACCTAATGGTGCGTAAACACCTAGACCAAAACCGCCTTTGTTTTCAAAAACTTCTTGTTCGTGGTTTGTTCCTGAGCCCATAAAGATATCATTATACAACCCATAACCCATGCCATCGCCATAAGGAGATACGCGGTGGTGTACAGTTGTCGTGGCATTGTAGCTCAAACCAAAATTAGCGCCGATACCCCCAAAGAAACTCCAGCGTTTGTCGGCATTATATCTAAAAAGTAAAGAGGCGTCGATGCGCAATTGTTCTTGCGCATAATTGGCATTGTAGCTATGCGTACTGAAAGAATCTATAAAAAATTGTTCGCCAGATTGCGAGCTTGTCAGGGTGTCAATGCGAAAGGTTTCTGTATATGAACCTCCTACAGCCAGCGCATTGTTCTGACTCGTGTGCATGAGTCCTAAACGCAAAGTAGCATTGGGCATTTTTCCTAAACCTAAACCCACACTCAAAGACTGTGATTGCCCCGGTAAATTGAAATACATTTGAGGGTAAGTTTGGTAGGCGCTCAAATCTTGTTGTAAAATACTTGAGCCAGGCGCTAAGGTCTGGAAATCACTTAAACTACCCTTTGTTTGACCAAAGAAAGCACCCGATTGCAAATAGATTTCGTTGATGCTGACTTGCGCTTGAGCTGTACCTAAACTGAGTAAAGCAATACTAAAAAGAATTTTTTTCATGTAAGTTTTTTTTGTTTTCGATAACGACGAAATTATCAATTTATTGTTACAAGTTTGGTTGTTTTCATTTGATGGGCATTCATCAAAACAAGAATATAACTTCCTTTTTTAAAGGTGCGCACATCTAATTTTTGCCCCGGTGCTAAAGTACCTACTTGCATTAATTTTCCGTTCGCTGCATAGAATTCATATGAGAGTTGTTCTTGCTGCTGAAGTATTTGAATAAAGTCTGAACTTGGATTTGGATAAACTAGCAAACCTACGTCCTGACGCATTCCATTCTCTTGGATACTTAAAGTTGGGTCCAAACTCACCCCGGCGTTGCCATTGATGAGCCAATTGCTGGGGTCTATACCTATGGTACCTACCAATGTGCCGTAATTAGAAAGTGTGAAGAGTTCAGAATTGCTGGTGATAGGAAAGCGCACCAAAGTATCGGCTTGGCCTTGGCGCGAAAGCTTCAGCGTTACCGGATTGGTAAAGGTGGGTGTTACATTGGGCATGGAGGCCGTGTGTGAAATTTCAAGAATAAGGTCAGTGCCAACTTGATTGTATTTGACCTGATAAGTAGGAAAACCCTCGCCAAAATACCATTGCTCAAAAAAGCTATCTAAGTCGATGCTGCAAAAATTAGCCACGTGGTTTTTGAAGTCAAGCCCTGTTGCTGTACTGTCTGCAAAGGTGTTTTGAAAATCTTGCAAAGCGCCAAAGAAGAGGCTGTCGTTCTGAATGAAATAGCGCAAAGAATGGATGATGCCTGCTCCTTTGTCATAAGATAATCTGCCGTTGAAAATGCGCGCTTCGTTTAAGGAGTCGAGTACCCAAACACTGCCACCTGCCTGACTCATCACGTTTTGATGAACTTGCGTCATGTGATTGACCTGCTGCCCAGGATAAAGTGCCGCGAGCATGAGATATTCGCTATACGACGCAAAACCTTCATTGATCCAGATGTCGCACCAAGAGGCGCAGGTAACGTTATTGCCCCACCACTGATGTGCTAATTCATGGGCGGTGAGTGTTTTTTCAAAAAAGCCTTGGGTGGTCATGGTTTGGTGTTCCATTCCTCCACCAAGTGGTGCCATGCAATGTCCGTATTTTTCATCGGCAAAAGGGTAGGGTCCAAATTGGTTGGCAAAAAGTTCCATAAAATCTGCTGTTTCATTGATTTCATCTATGAAATTTGGCAGGGTTTGCGGATTGTTGTAGATGTAGTTTTGAATGAGTACAGGTGAGGTGCTACCCGCCGGGTTGGCATAAATGCTGTAATCTACGTATTTGGCAACAGCTACGGATATCAAGTAGTAAGCAATGGGGTGGCGGTGTTTCCATTCGTAGCGCGTGAAGCCATTTCCAAGTGACGCCACATTTTCTAAGCGTCCGTTTGAGCCTGCCATGCAGGTATCGGGTGCCGTAATTGCAACTGCACAAGAATCTGCTTTGTCCGTAAGGCTTTGCTTCACGGCAAACCATTCGTAGGCAGAAAATGGTTCCGACAACGACCACACCACTTTATTGCCCCAACTAGGCGAACTGCCAGCTGTTAGACCGCTTCCACCCAAAGGATTCGTCTGGGCCGTTGGCGGATTGCCAGCATAAGAAACTTTGATGACAAAATTGGCTTGTGCTTGTGTGTTTACAGGAATACGAACTTTGTTCAAAACCCGATGATAGTTTACGTTTGTACCGTTGACTTGCACCTCGCTAATGATTAAAGTCTCGAACAACTCAATTAAAGCGGAGTCTAGATTTACCTTTGCTTTGGCATGAATTTCAACGCTTCCACTCAGGTAAGTAGATATATTGTTCATGTTGAGGTCTAGGTTGTAAAAATGGACGTCGTATTTTTCGGTTTCAGCGATTTCGGCTACAGTCAAAGAGGCACTTTTTGTTTGCCACTGTTTACTTGATTTTCTTGTAGAACAACTTCCCATTTCCTCTTGACCAAAAGAGGTGAGGGTAAGCGCGCCAAAAATTGTAAGGAGGAGTAGTTTTTTCATTTCAAAGGTTTGAACGAAATTAAACATTCTTTCGGGAGTTGATTTCAATTTTCGGTATCTTTGTGACATGCGTTTAATGAGCATGGTTTTAGCAATTTACTTTGGTTTGCTTTCTTTGGCACCCCAGTGGCAAGGCCTGGAGTTTTTCAAGCTAGATGCCCTTTTTGACCATTACGCGCAATATCAGCAAGAAAAAGATGCTGGTGGTTTCTTCAGTTTTGTTCAAGAACACTACCTCCAACAAGTAACCGAAAACCACCAAGAACACCGCGAACTCCCTTTTAAGTCGGCCCAAGCCAATGTGCTTATAACGTTGGTCATGCCAACCCCAAGTACTTCAGTTTCATTTTTAAGTACGCCCATCCATTTATCAAGACAAAATATCTTATCGGCACCAACATCCGTTTCTATCAATGACTTTTTTGAATGTTGGCACCCCCCTCAATTAGTGTAGCTTGAGTCCCTTGAGTTTTACATTCTAATTGAGTTCCTATGTTAAATCGCATCATTTATTGGTCGATTCACAACAAACTAATTGTTGCTGTCTTGACCCTCGCTCTCATCATTTGGGGGCTATTTTCACTTTCAAAACTTCCAATAGACGCCGTTCCGGACATCACCAACAACCAAGTTCAGGTGGTCACGACTGCGCCGTCGTCTAGCGCACTCGATATAGAGCGCTTTGTGACCTTCCCGGTCGAACAAACAATGGCCACTATTCCTGGGATCGAAGTAATTCGCTCCTTTAGCCGCTTTGGCCTAAGTGTGGTGACTATTGTTTTTACCGAAGACACCGACATTTATTGGGCGCGCCAACAAGTTCAGGAGCGCTTGTCAGAAGCTAAAAACAACATTCCTACAGGTTTTGGTGAGCCTTCCATGGCACCACTGAGTACTGGCCTCGGCGAAATCTATCAGTACACGCTGCGCGCCAAAGCGGGTTATGCCCAAAAATACAGCCCCGCCGACCTTCGCAGCATTCAAGATTGGGTCATTCGCAGGCAATTACTCGGCGTCAAAGGCGTTGCCGATGTCAGTGGCTTTGGCGGAGAGCTCAAGACCTACGAAATCGCTATTGATCCGTTGTTGCTCAAAGCACACGAAATCACTTTAGATGAAGTCTTTACGGCAGTATCTCAAAACAACGAAAATACTGGAGGGGCTTATATTGAGCGCCACCACATGACCACATATATCCGAACCGAAGGATTGGTCGGTAGTTTGGCTGATATCGAAAACATCCAAATCAATCATCCGAGTGGCGACGCACCTGTTTACATTCGCGATATCGCCGAAGTCAAATACGGTGCTCAAGTGCGCTATGGCGCGCTCACCTACAATGCCGAAGGCGAGGCCGTGGGCGGAATTGTTCTGATGCTCAAAGGAGCCAATTCATCAGAAGTTATCTCGTTGGTGAAAGAACGCATGGCCCAAATTGAAGGCAACTTACCTGAAGGCGTAGAGCTTGAAGTTTACCTCGACCGCACCAATTTAGTCAACAGAGCCATTCATACCGTTAGTAACAACCTCATTGAAGGCGCTTTAATTGTCATTTTCGTTTTGGTTTTGCTCTTAGGAAACTTGCGTGCAGGTCTGATCGTAGCATCCGTTATTCCTTTGGCTATGCTTTTTGCCATTTCCCTAATGAATGTATTTGGGGTTTCTGGCAACCTGATGTCTTTAGGTGCCCTTGACTTCGGTCTTATTGTAGATGGCGCAGTAATAATTGTCGAATCAACCCTGCATTTGCTACAGCACAGGCGCGGCAAACAGCTTACCCAACTTGAAATGAACACTGAAGTGTATAGTTCAGCTTCCAAATTCAGCAAAAGCGCCGTTTTTGGGCAAGTCATAATTCTTGTTGTTTACCTGCCCATTTTAGCACTAGTTGGTATAGAAGGCAAAATGTTCAAGCCGATGGCCCAAACCGTCATCTTTGCCATTCTAGGTGCACTCATCCTTTCCCTCACTTACGTCCCCATGATTTCCTCGATGGTGCTTTCTAAAAAAGTTCACGCTGGAAAAACAATTTCTGACCGACTCGTTGATCAAATCAAAACGCGCTACACTCCGGCGCTTTCGTGGGTATTGCGCAAGCAAAGATGGATCCTTGGGTCAATTGTTGTACTTTTTACCATATCGATACTACTCTTCAATCAACTGGGTGCAGAGTTCATTCCATCTTTAGATGAAGGCGATTTCGCGGTCGAGACCCGCTTAATGACTGGTTCAGGGCTCAACAAAACCATAGATGCCACCACCAAAGCATCTCGCATCTTACTCCAAAAGTTTCCGGAAATCAAACAAGTTGTAGGCAAAATCGGTACAGCTGAAATCCCAACAGACCCTATGCCAATGGAAGCTTGTGACCTCATGCTCATTTTAAAGGACAAGGAAGAGTGGGTGAGTGCTACCAATAAAGAGGAGCTTGCAGCAAAAATGCAAGCTGTTCTTGAAGAAGAATTACCAAGTGTATCATTTGGTTTTCAGCAACCTATTCAAATGCGTTTCAATGAGCTCATGACAGGCGCTAAGCAAGATGTAGTTGTCAAAGTATACGGTGAAGATTTCGACAAACTTTCTGCTTATGCCAAACAAATAGGAACCATATCAAAAAGCATTACCGGCGTTCAAGATGTCTACGTAGAGGAGCTCTCTGGCTTACCTCAACTTATTGTGCGTTATGACCGCGACGCACTTGCCCGCTATCAAGTGACTATCGAAGAAGTCAATCGTGCGGTCAATTTAGGATTTGCCGGACAAATTGCGGGTTATGTTTTTGAAGGAGAACGCAAATTTCAATTGGTGGTTAAATTGCGCCAGGCCGACCGCTCTGCCATTACGGATATCAAGCAATTATACGTGAGCAACGCTGCGGGGCAAGAAATTGCTTTAGCAGAGTTGGCATCGATACAAATTGAAAATGGCCCCAATCAAATCCAACGCGACGACGCTAAAAGGCGAATTATTATAGGTTTCAATGTGCGCGGACGCGACGTTGAAAGTATCGTAAAAGAACTTCAGCAAAAAATGGATCAGCAAATCGATTTTGAAACAGGTTATTTTCCGCAAATTGGCGGCACCTTCGAAAACTTGATCCATGCCCGTGCGCGCTTGCTCATTGCAGTGCCCATTTCTTTGCTGCTCATTTTCTTCTTATTGTACCTTACTTTTCAATCTGTGAAGCAAGCGGCACTTATTTATTCGGCTATACCTTTAGCTTCAATAGGTGGTGTTATTGCCTTGTATATGAGAGGGATGCCTTTTTCAATTTCTGCCGGAGTTGGTTTCATTGCGCTCTTTGGGGTGGCGGTGCTCAATGGTATTGTTTTAATTGCTGAATTCAATACATTAAGAAAGTCCGGAGCGCCTATTTTACAAGTTGTATTGCGTGGAACCGCCAACAGACTTCGGCCTGTACTTCTAACAGCAACAGTTGCTTCTTTAGGCTTTTTACCAATGGCGCTCTCTCACGGCAGCGGTGCTGAGGTTCAGAAACCGCTTGCAACGGTTGTCATTGGAGGCCTCATTAGTGCAACAATTCTCACCTTGTTTATACTGCCTTTACTGTATGTGCTTTTCGAAAAGCCATTGCGCTTGCGCAGAAAAAAGGCACTCACTTTAATTGTATTGCTTGCCCTAAGCTCCACTGCCTTTGGGCAACAAAAATTTACAGATGCGCAACTATATCAAATGCTCCTCGATCATAACGGGCAAATCAAAGCAGAAGTACTCGAAGCCCAGCGCCAGCAAAGTTTGGGCGAAGGTGCAGCAGGTTGGCAGGCTTTATCTGCGTCTTTTATGGTGGGGCAATTCAATTCAGCCTACAACAAAGACAATAACCTTACGCTTAGCCAGGCCATCCCTTACAATGGGGCTTTGCGTTTGCAAAATCAATTGGGGGCAGTCAGTGGCCAACTATCTGAGCAAGATTTAGCCTTACTCAAAAGAGATTTCAAGCGTGCTTTGGACGAACAACTCGAGCAGATCCGCCTGCTTCAAGCGCAACAAAGCCTTGCCCAGAAACAAGATTCTCTGTATGGTGTACTCGATGAAAAGATGAAGTTGCGGGTTTCGCTCGGCGATGCAGCAAAAATGGATCAAGTATTGGTGCATTCCAAATATATGCGTGCCAATGCCCTGCTACGGCAACAAAATCAGGAGTTACAAAATGCTTGGTTGGCTCTGCATGTGTTGTTGGCTTATAAGGGCCCTGCATTTGAATTAGCTCAAGTCGAGGCGCTGGACTTCCTCAAACTACCTGTTTATGATGCTGGTGCAGTGCATCCAAGTTTACTGCGCTACGACATTCAAAAGCAGCAGTTGGAGCTTCAAATTGAACTCAATCGCGCACAGCAGTTGCCACAACTTGGTTTGGGCTATTTCAATCAATCCTTGGTTGGTAACCAAAACATCAATGGCAGCGATCAATACTTTGGCCCAGAAAAGCGCTTTCAAGGCGCAATGCTCCAAACGCAAATCCCAATTGATTTTCACGCCTACAAAGCCCGAACGGCATCGTTTGAACTCGCACTTACCCAAAATGAGTTGCGCAAGAGCCAACAAGCCACGGCCTTGAATACCCAAAAAAATCAAATCTTTGGACAATTAAAGCAGCGCATCGAAACCTATCAAATGGTTGCGGCTCCCATTGAGTCTGAACTCGAAAAGCTACAGACCGATGCCGAATTGCAACTCACTAGCGGCCAAATCTCCTTGATTGAATTTATCCAATTACAAGATTACCAAATTGCTTTGCAAGGAGAACTTTTAGAATGGCAACACCAAATTAAATTGTTACACATTTCCTTTGAATGGATACAAAAATAACTCCTATGAAAACATCTTTTTTTCTTCTCAATAGCTTATTTGTCCTTTTGTTGCTCTCTTGTTCTTCCCAAGATCAAGAAGCCAACGCAGCTAAAGAAACCAAAGTGAATAAGCAGCTAAAACTCAGTTCCAAACAACTCCAAACGCTAGGTATCGAACTCGGAGCCTTGCAACAAATCAATATGGGCCTGAGCGTATTTGCCAATGGCGTTATTGATGTTCCGCCACAAAATAAATCCTATATCGCCATGCCTTATGGTGGCTACATAAAAAAAATCAATGTGCTCGACGGTATGCAGGTGCAGAAAGGTCAAATTCTGATGGTGGTAGAACATCCAGAAGTTCTACAGTTGCAACAAGAGTATCTAGAAGTGCAAGGGCAAGCCGAATACCTCGCTGCCGACTACGAGCGCCAAAAAGAACTTTACGAAAATGAAGCCGGCTCTGCCAAGAACTACCAACAAGCTAAAAGTGCCTATATGGTCAACAAAGCCAAATTAAGTGGCTTGGCAATGAAGTTAGAAATGGCCAATGTCAATATGAACACCCTTCGCAATGGTCAAATAGAACGCACCCAAAATATCCGTTCGCCATTTGCAGGGGTCATCACAAAGGTGACGGCTAACGTTGGTGCTTTTGCAGATCCAAAAGATAATTTATTGGAAATCATTGATTTGAAACATGCCCATGCAGAGCTCACGGTATATGAAAAGTATTTGTCCTTTTTACAAAAAGATCAACTCGTCAAATTGCAGTTTGTAGATATGCACACTACTGCAACAGCCAAAATTTATTTGATCGGTAGAGAAATCAGTAGCGAGCGCACTGTTAAAGTGCATTGTCATTTTGACAAACTTCCCGCAGACATCACCCCAGGGTCCTACCTGAAAGCAGAAATTCGTGCCGAGGATCAGAACCAATTTACCTTACCTGAAGAGGCTGTGGTACAGCAAAATGGAAAAGATGTCGTTTTTATTGAAAAGGAGGGCAACTTTTTTACTGTTGAAATCGACATACTCATGAACCAAGACGGTCGAGTCGCTATTACAAGTAAGCAACTTGCTCTACTCGAGCACTCCTCCATAGTTGTAAAAGGTGCTTACGAGCTTTTAGCCATTTTAAACAAAGAAGAATAACTCCTTTATTTGCTATTCAATATCACATCAAATAACAATAACATGAAAAATTTAAACATCATCAACCGCATCTTTTTCATTGGCTTCATTTCAAGCATGCTACTTTTAGGTTCTTGCAAAAAATACTGGGCTTGTAAGGAAGAAAATATCAGTTCAGCGGGCTCAAATAAGTCTCACAACAAAGGCCAGAATTGCATGCAATGCCACAACTCAACCGGAGAAGGTGAGGGCTGCTTTAATGTTGCGGGAACAGTATACAAAGCTGATTTACAAAACAGCCAAACTGGCGGAACCGTTGAGCTATATACTGAACCAAATGGCGCTGGCACGTTAAAATATACCATTGCCATCGACGGTAAAGGCAATTTTTACACGACCGCCAATGTAGATTACACTGGTTTGTATCCAAAGGTAACAAGCCCATCTGGCGCGAGTATTTATATGGGGTCGCCACTGAGCAGCGGAGCATGCAATACATGCCATGGGTCAAGCTCAAGTAAGTTAGGTCTAGATTGATCTTCTGAATTCCTTTACTCCACCATTTTTGAAGCTCAATTTGTTTTGGCAAATTGAGCTTTTTTTTCTTCGAATAGTGCAATAAATGCTGCTTCGTCTTGAGGTGAAATCAGGAGCTCGTCGTATTTGTTGTAATGCAGAACCACGCATTTCCATGCAGTGCTCATCTTCCAACCTGCATATAAACCATTTGCAGGTTCTACTTTTAGGAAGGTATTGTAATAGATTCTTTTTTTAAAGCCCATGCTTTGGCAAAGCAAATGGTCCTCTAAAAAAGTATAGTGCGTGGTTTTCGGTAAGATCCAAAGAAGAAACAATGCCAAAAAGACCCAAACGATTGCCAAGCCATAAAAAGCAGATACATCGCCTTTAGGCAAATACATGAGTAATCCTACACCGAAATAAATTAGCAACACGAAGCCAACTGCGGCCCATAAGAACCAATCTGGTTTGGTGCGAAAGCGCATTCTAAATTACCAGGCAAAAAGTGGTTTGTCGCTCATGAGTGCATTGACCTCTTTTTTAACTTCGGCTAGTACCGCTTCATTGGTGGCGTTCATGAGAACGCGGTCTATTAGAGCAACAATTTGCGGAATTTCAGCTTCTGTTACACCACGAGAAGTAAGCGCTGGCATTCCAATGCGGATACCTGAAGTAACGAACGGAGACTCTGTATCGAACGGAACCATATTTTTATTGACGGTGATGTCTGCCAAAACAAGTGCGTTTTCTGCGTCTTTCCCTGTAATGCCCTTAGAGCGTAAGTCGAGGAGCATGCTGTGGTTGTCGGTGCCGCCAGATACAATGTTGTAACCAAGCTTGACTAATTCGGCGGCGCATACGGCAGCGTTCTTTTGAACTTGCTGCATGTACGTTTTGTAAGATGGGTCTAGGGCCTCGCCAAACGCAACTGCTTTGGCTGCAATGACGTGTTCGAGCGGCCCACCTTGTATACCTGGAAACACAGCAGCGTCGAGCAGGGCGCCCATGGATTTGAGATTGCCGTTGTTCCAACGCAAGCCAAATGGATTTTCAAAGTTGTGGCGCAGCATAATGATACCACCTCTTGGCCCGCGCAAGGTTTTGTGGGTGGTTGAGGTGACGATATGGCAATATTCGAGAGGATCGTTGAGCAAGCCCGCTGCAATAAGACCAGCAGGGTGGGAGATGTCGGCCAAAACCAAAGCGCCGATTTCGTCGGCAACTTTGCGAATGCGCGCGTAATCCCAATCGCGGGAGTAAGCAGAGGCGCCACAGATGATCATTTTTGGAAGTTCGCGTTTGGCTGTTTCTTCCATGGCATCGTAGTCCACTAAGCCTGTTTCTTTATCGACACCATAGAAAAATGGTTTGTAGAGTTTACCTGAAAAATTGACTGGTGAACCATGAGTAAGGTGCCCTCCGTGCGAGAGGTCAAAACCTAAGATTTTGTCGCCTGGTTGTAAACAAGCTAGAAAAACAGCAGCATTTGCTTGCGCGCCAGAATGTGGTTGAACATTGGCCCAAGTGGCACCAAAAAGTTGACACAAGCGGTCAATGGCCAACTGCTCCACTTGATCTACGATTTCGCAACCACCATAATAACGCTTACCTGGCAAACCTTCGGCGTATTTGTTGGTAAGTACAGAGCCCATGGCTTGCATCACTTGCTCGCTAACAAAATTTTCAGAAGCGATGAGTTCGATGCCATGCAATTGGCGTTCTTTTTCTGCTTCGATGAGCTTAAATATGGCTTGGTCTTTCATGTTGTCAATTTAGTGTTGCAAATATCGGAAGAATGCTAAAATAAGCGTCTAATTTCAAATAAAGAATGTGTAAAATCTGCAGCAGCCTCGTTGTAAATTCCGACTTCGGTCAGTTTGTCTAGGCGAACTTGGCCCGAAGCATGCAGTATTTGATCGGCAGAGCCAACAATGCCCACATGATGAATGCGGCCGGAAGCATTTTTAAAAAAGGCTAAATCTAGCTTTTGGCGGTCTTGAAAATCGATGGCTGTTCCAATTTCTGCTTGCTGATATGCATCACGCGGTAAATTGATGTCGAGTTGGCGAAACACATTTTGTACCAAACCAGAGCAGTCAATGCCAAAAATTGATTTCCCACCCCATAAATAAGGCGTATTGAGAAAGCGCAGGGCATAAGCCCAAATATCGGTTTGTTGCGGAGTTGTTTGAATGCTGTAAGCATAATTGCCAATTTGAAATTCGGCATGAGCCCCGATGAGTGCTCCACCGCTTAAAAATTGGGTCCCCATGGGTCCGCTTATTTCAAAGAAAGGCTGATTGGCATAAGAATAGGTGTCCATCCAACGCTTGAGTTCTTTCTCCGTGAGAGCCAACACTTGTTTGTGGTCAATATAACCTTCGTAACCGTCTAGAAAGCTGCGCACCTTCAACCAAGGTTTGTCTGTTAGCAATACTTCGACCGGTTCTCCAAAGAGGAGTTGCGATGTTTGTTCGGCGCTATCTTTAGGTTGGTCTCTTACGGGTATGACCGATAACGCACAAAAAGCGTAGCGCTGTTGGGGCTCAATCCATTTGATTTTCTCACTCATTGCGTCAAATTTAGCATTTTCAAGGCGATATTTGACTAATTTTAGACCATGATTCAAGGTCGTAAACCACAAATCCTCATTACCAACGACGACGGCATAAGCGCAAAGGGTATTGCATCCTTAATTGAAGCTGCCCGACCATTTGGCGATTTACATGTGCTCGCCCCAGACAAACCACAATCTGGTATGGGACACGCCATCACCCTTCACGACCCCATCCGCTTGTACAAAAGTACGCTCTACCCCGGCATAGAAGCCTATGCTTGCAGCGGCACTCCCGTCGATTGCGTCAAACTTGGCATTTTTGAAATGCTAGGCGCCAAACCCGATCTCATTTTATCAGGTATCAATCACGGAGAAAACTCCTCCACAAATGTGCTTTACTCTGGCACCATGTCTGCAGCCATAGAAGGCGCCATGGAAGGCATTCCATCTTTCGGATTCTCTTTAGCCGATTACGCCCCAGATGCCGATTTCAGCGCAAGCCAACATTATATCGAGGTTTTACTTCGCCAGTTTTTTGAAAAAGGGTTTCAACCTGGAATCTGCCTAAATGTAAATATTCCAAAGTTGCCGCTTTCCGAAATCAAGGGCATTCAGTTTTGCAAACAAGCCCACGCTTATTGGTCAGATCGCTTTGAGAAACGCCAAGATCAATACGGCCGAGACTACTTCTGGCTTACTGGCGAATTCGCCGACCTCGATCAACGCCCAGACACCGACCTACATGCCCTCAAGGCAGGCTTTGTAAGCGTTGTGCCCACACATTTTGACCTCACCGCCTATGCGCACCTCAATCATTTTAAATCATGGGAACATTAAAAAGTAATTTCAATTCTTCGTTTTTTATCGGTTTGGCAATCGGTGTACTATCTCCTCTTGTATTTCTACCGATTATCGTCTTTATCCTTTCACAGTCTTACGGGCAAAGCTTTTCCTATTTGTGGAATCAAACGCTACATTCTCAAGAATTCATGAGCCGTTATCTTTCGCTTGGCCTCATTGGTAACCTCGCTTGGTTTTATTTCTTTTTGAATAGAGAGCGTTATTTTCATACCCGTGGCATCATATTTGGCATGCTCCTTTATGCGCCTTACATGATTTACGTGAACCTCGGGCGCCTATTTTAATTGAGTCAGTTGGAACAAAATCAACTTGTATATATCGTTTGTGGTGAAGCTTCCGGCGACCTCCATGCAGCAAACTTGGTAGCCGCCTGGAAAAAAATCAACCCGCAACTTCAATTCAAAGGATGGGGCGGCGACCGCTTGGCGGCACATGGTGTTACCATTGAGCAACACATCCGTACCATGAGTTTCATGGGTTTCTTGGAAGTCCTGCTCAACATCAGAACAATTCGTTCACAGTTCAAACAACTCAAACAATCGTTGCTTGCACAAAAGCCCGATGTATTGGTTTTGGTAGACTACCCAGGTTTCAATTTAAGAATGGCAAGGTGGGCCCAGGAGCACGGCATCAAGGTGCTTTATTTCATTTCACCAACAGTCTGGGCTTGGAAGCAAAACAGGGTCTTTACCATTCAAAAATACGTCACCAAACTTTATTGTATTTTACCTTTTGAACCTGACTTCTATGCACGTTTTGGAATAGACGTCGCCTATTTTGGACATCCGCTCAAAGATGAAATAGAACATTATCAAGCAGCACACCTTACCACCACCACATTCAACAAGCCTGTGCTTGCATTGTTGCCCGGTTCAAGGCCACAAGAGTTGAAAAAAAAGCTACCACTGATGTTAGCTGCCGCGGCGCATTTTCAAGAAAGCCACCAAATTGCTGTGGCCTGCGCAGCAAGTATTCCATTGGATGTCTATCAAACCTATTGTAAAGGTTACGACGTTCATTTGAGTGCAGCACATACTTACGATCTTTTAGCTGTTGCCGAGCTCGCCTTAGTTACATCAGGTACCGCAACTTTAGAAACGGCACTTTTTCAGGTTCCTCAGGTTGTTTGCTATAAAGGATCGGCCATTTCAATTTGGTTGGCAAAAAAACTGGTCAAAATCCAATATATTTCTTTAGTCAACCTGATTTTACAGCAAAATGCTGTTTGCGAGCTCATTCAAGAAGCTTGTACTGTTGCCAACATGCAAGCTGAATTACAAAAACTATTGCCCGGTGAGCCTCAAAGGCAAGCTCAATTGGCACATTATGCCGATTTACAAACACTTTTGCAACAATCGGGGGTAAGTGACCGTATTGCCCATTCCATGAATACCTACTTGCCGTCGTGAAAATATTCTTAGTTGTTTTCATCTTCCTGCTTTGTGCCAGCGCAAATGCTCAAAAATTGAGGGTAGGTTTGTTCACGGGCTCAAGCGTCAAGGAGTTTCAGTTTTCGGTAGGCAGCGGTTCATATTTATTGTATGCCGTTCTGCCAGATGGCAGCATCCAATCCTTCAAACTCAATCCGTTGTCTCAAGGCAAGTTCAAGTTGAATGGCACCCTGATTCAATACTTTCAAGGGGGCACTTATCGCTTTCAAGCCACTCAATTTGAGCTGCTACAGTTGTCTCACGAAGATTTTTGTAGTTGGTCAGTACCAGCCGTATCTAGTAAAACGCGGTCCTATGAAGGTGATTTTGAAGTTCGTGTCAATAAATCCAATCTACAGTTGGTCAACCTGATTGAACTTGAAACCTATTTAGAAGGTGTGGTGTCTTGTGAGGGCGGCCCTGGCCATCAAAAAGCCTACTATCAAGCGCAAGCCGTCATTTCCCGAACTTATGCGCTCAACAATTTAAAGCGCCATCAAAAAGAGGGGTATGAACTCTGTGAGCGTGTCCATTGTCAATCTTATTTACACAAACGCACCGGATCTGCACTTATTGACAGCGCTGTTTTTCAGACCAAATCAGTGGTCTTGCTCGATCAAACAGGACACTATTTCCCAACTTTTTTTCACGCCAATTGCGGTGGCCAGACCTGCGAGCCTCAAGATGTCTGGAACGAGCCCATTGGAGGCCTTTCTTCTTTTAAAGATACCTTTTGTGTGCATACACAACAAGCTACATGGATCAAGAGTATTCCGTTGCAGACCTGGAATTCCTTTCTTGCTAAAAACTATAATTTCCCCTTAACCGATTCGATGAGTGTTGCCTTGATGCAAGAATTTAGACAACCGGTGCGCAGTGCTTTTTACTTACATCCGGTTTACGGTATTCCGTTGAGGGATTTGCGCGATCAATTCAAGCTGAAGTCTACTTTTTTTGACGCTGTTGTTGTTGGTCAAGAGGTAATTTTATACGGAAAGGGTTTCGGACATGGCGTGGGCTTGTGTCAGGAAGGAGCGATGCAAATGGCAAAGAAAGGTTATACCTATGACCAAATTTTACGCTTTTATTATTCAGGGGTGCAGTTGTCGAGCTCACCAAAATAATATGCAGCACGCTTTCAAGTAATATTTATTTTTTGGTCACAACAAAAATTTCTTCGTCGTCTCGCTTGAAGAACTTTTCTGAGCGCGCATAAGCCTCAAGTTCATTCAGTTGATGCAAGCGGTAAAGTGTTTTCTTGGTTTGCCTGAGCTGTTCGCTCATTTGGGCATCTTGCTGTTCAACCTGATTGAGTTTCCTTTTTTGACGCACTAGTGTAAAGATGTCCCAGTCGTCTAGAAAAAGAAAATAAACACCAAATACAATGCTCGTGAGCACGTATTTATTTTTTAGCCAATTTGGTATGCGCTTCATGAAACTTATTGTTCAGAAAAACTATTGTTCTTCTTTTCATAAAATGCAATCCAGTCTTTGTCGTACTCGAACCATTTTTCGGCTTTTTTGCAAATTGATCGGGCGTTAACTGTGCTTGCATCTCTTTTCATAAGTGCTTGTGAGCTCAAAATAAGGCCAATGCGCAAAGCGTCTTTGTCTGCTTGGGTCCAGTTTTCGAAATCTTTGTCGGTAAGTGCCATCAGATTGGCAATCTCGGTTTTCCAAATGAGATTTGCTGTTTTGGCATCGCGGTTATTGTAGCGGATAGCAGCTTCAATAAACTTGATACCCATTGGGTTGCGCGTAATTGAGCTATAAGATTCGCAAGCATCTAACATACCAGAAAGCGTTTCAGCTGCTTTCTCTTTGTTGTCATTGCTGTACATCATTGGATAGCCATCGCCTTCATCTAAGATATAACGCACTCCGTTGTTGAGTAGTTCAAGCTGAAAGCTATTCAACCACATTTTGTGAATAGGCATTTTGAAAACACCATTTTCGTCGCGTTCAATTGCAGTAGCACAGGCCGTAATGGCTTCTTCGAACGGATCTTGAATCATGGGGTCTTTGAGGTCTTTGCGGTAAACACCAAATAGTCCTTTTGCTAAAAAGATGTAAGGGGTAGGGTCATTGGCGTATTTTTCCTTAACTGTGTAATCTCCAGAACGCTTCACCAACTTGATGAAATTGGAATCGGCATGTAATTGCGTGAGTTCGTCTAGGTTATTGGTAACGGTAATGAAATTGTCGTTGTCTACAGATATATCGAATTCTTCTTCTTCAACTTCTCCATTTTTGAGCGTTTTTTTAACCGCGTAGGTTACGTTTAGTGAAACAGAGTAGTTACCTACGCGTTTGAAATTGACTTCAATAATGTCGCTTTTTTCATCGCCTTTCACAAAATTCCAGTCTTTGTCTTTGGTGCCAGAGATCACCCATTCAGTACCTACTTTTTTAGTGCCTGCCGGAGTGAATACACTGCGCATTTCTACTGAGGTATTTCCACCTTTTTCATCGTCGAGGGTAATGACTCTTTTGGATTCTTTTAACTGTAGTGTTGGTTTTTGGGCATAGCTGTTTGCCAAAAAGACCAAAGAGAAACAGAAGAAAAGTAGTATTTTCATGAGGATAGGATTTCTTGAAACGTTCATTTAATGTCGAAATTAATAAAATTTATTGATGGCTCTTGATCAAAAGGTGCAAGATTTCTTGGGCGGCCAGTGCAATCTTTGTGCCAGGACCATAAATTCCAAAAACGCCTGCCTTGAAAAGGTAGTCGTAATCTTGTTGAGGAATGACCCCACCAGCTACTACCATAATGTCGTTTCTGCCTTGTTCTTGCAGAGCTTCTATCACGGCTGGCACTAAAGTTTTGTGACCTGCGGCCAAGGAAGATACGCCAACAATGTGCACATCGTTTTCAATGGCTTGTTTGGCTGCTTCTTGAGGTGTTTGGAACAAAGGGCCAATATCTACGTCAAAGCCGATATCCGCAAATGAACTCGCAATTACTTTTGCGCCGCGGTCGTGTCCGTCTTGTCCCATTTTGGCAATCATGATGCGTGGTCGTCGGCCTTCAAGTTCAATGAATTGCTCGAGCAGGTCTTTGGCTAGTGTAAAATCTGGATCATTCATAATTTCTTTGGCATAAACTCCGCTGATACTTCTGATTTTTGCTTGGTAACGGCCATACACTTCTTCAAGTGTGTCGGAGATTTCACCGAGCGTGCAGCGTGCCTTGGCACAACGCACAGCAATTTCAAGTAAATTCCCTCCATCCTCAGCAGCTTGTTTCAATTCGCTCAGCAGCGCAGTAACTTCTTGTGTATTGCGTTTGCTTTTGATTTGTTGCAGCCTTTCAATTTGGGCATTTCTTACCTCGGTATTGTCGACTTCTCGTATTTCAATTTGGCTTTCCTCGTTGGTTTGATATCGATTGACGCCAACGATTACTTCATGCCCGGCATCTATGCGCGCTTGCTTTTTTGCCGCAGCTTCTTCAATGCGCATTTTGGGCAGTCCTGTTTCGATGGCTTTGGCCATACCGCCTAAGTTTTCAATTTCAGTTAATAAGTCCCAGGCTTCGTCAATGAGTTCTTGCGTTTGCGCTTCTAAGGCTTTGCTTCCGGCATATGGATCGATGAATTGTGTAATTCCTGTCTCTTTTTGCAAGTAAATTTGAGTATTGCGGGCAATGCGTGCAGAAAAATCGGTTGGTAGCGCAATAGCTTCATCTAGTGCATTGGTATGTAAAGATTGCGTTCCGCCCAAAGCAGCAGAAAGCGCTTCTAAGCAGGTTCGAGCAACATTATTAAAAGGGTCTTGTTCGGTTAAAGACCAACCTGAGGTCTGGCAATGCGTGCGCAAAGCCAATGATTTTTGACTTTTAGGATCAAAGGCTTGTACCAATTTGGCCCAAAGCACACGACCAGCTCTAAGTTTAGCAACTTCAGTGAGGTGATCCATGCCAATTGCCCAGAAAAAACTGAGGCGAGGCGCAAATTCGTCGATGGCCAAGCCTGCATTTAAACCGGTTCGAATGTATTCCAGACCATCGGCTAGGGTATAGGCCAATTCAATGGCAGCTGTTGCACCTGCCTCGTGCATGTGGTAACCCGAAATCGAAATGGAATTGAATTTAGGCATGTGTGCCGATGTATATGCAAAAATATCGGCAATAATGCGCATGGAGGGCGCAGGTGGGTAAATGTAGGTGTTGCGCACCATGAACTCTTTCAAGATGTCGTTTTGAATGGTGCCACTCAACTGAGCGCTGTCGACGCCTTGTTCATGAGCGCTGGCAATGTAGAAAGCCATGATGGGTAAAACAGCACCGTTCATGGTCATGGAAACAGACATTTCATCGAGCGGAATCTGGTCAAAAAGCAGCTTCATGTCTTCGATTGAATCGATAGCTACACCAGCTTTTCCGACATCGCCGATCACGCGTTCGTGGTCTGAGTCATACCCGCGGTGTGTGGCGAGGTCAAAAGCAACACTTAGGCCTTTTTGTCCTGCGGCAAGATTGCGACGGTAAAAAGCGTTGGACGCTTCTGCAGTAGAAAAACCAGCGTACTGACGGATAGTCCAGGGCTTAGAAAGATACATTGAGGCATAAGGACCGCCTAAAAACGGAGCTAAACCAGAGCGGTAGGTGAGGGCTTGGGCTGCCTGAGTTTTCGAGGACCAATCTAAGTTGCGATAGGAATGGAGTTCTTTTCTTGGCATCAGTTGGCAGTTTTTTCAAAAATTAAATAGGGAAAGTCAAGGGCTGTTGGGAGCTCAGACCATTCTGCTTTGGGGCTTTCAAACTCATTTGGGAAGGCATTGATGCCAATCAAAAGGTCCTTGCCAGACTGAAAATCTGCTGTGCGCAGTGCTCTGCTCTGGGCAATTTCAATTTTGAGTTTTTGCTCTACTTTAGCAGGGTCCGTATCGAGTTCGCAAAGGAAAGTCCAACTTTTTTTGGCGAGCGCTAAACTCAATTGTTCGATGGCATAGGCACCACTTAAGGGGTCGTTGAGGGTAGAAAGCTGTGCTTCTTCGCTCAGTAGGTTTCCAATGTTAAGCGACATTCGTTGGGCAAAAGCGCTAGCACCTTCTGCACTCAATGCGTCATAAGGTTGCAAACAAACAAATGCTGCACCACCCATAACAGCACTTAATCCTTCAGTAGCTAACCTGAGTAAGTTGGTATACGGGTCAACTAAACTTTTATTGCAAAAGCCAGTTCTTGCAATTAACTGAAGGTCTATGTGCACTTCATGAATTTCTTCGAGTTGAGCAAGTAACATTTTGAGGGCCCTAAACTTGGCGATTTCAACTAAATAATCTTTGCCAACACCCATTTCAAAATACAGGGTGGTATCCTTGCAATTTAACTCTAGTTGTTGGTGCAAATGAATAAGACCAGAAGCAATTTCAGTGCTGCAGTTAGCGCCAATTTGTTGCACAGCATATGTGCTGATGAAATTTTGTTGTGCGCCATAGTTGTGTAAAGCAATGCAATGTTTAATCTGATCTTTCGTTGCCGTTTCTATAAAATGAGCATGTGCAGTGGGTGTTTCAAATAAGAGGAGGCAATTTATATAAGCCGTTTCTACCTCATTGAGCAGTGCGGACCAATCAGTATCGGTTGTGGTATGTTCAATCAAAATAGCATCGGCACCTTGCATAAGGGCACTGAGTAAGAATTCATTACTTTTCTTGGCCTTTGATGCATCTGCAGCTACAATGCGTTTCCAGCTATACGTTGAGCTTTCCTTGAATTTGAGTTGAGGCGCTTCATTTTCGAGTAGTGAAAAAGAAATGTCTTCAATGGAGGAGCTGTATTGCAGAAGCGTTGTGTTTTCTTTGAGCTCTTTGAGCAGTTGAGCCCTCCAAGCGTCTTGGGAAGTTGCTGAAAATGGGATTGTTACTTTTGACATAAAAATAAGTGTCCTCAAATATACTGAATCTCTTGTTTAACTGCTGAATTTACTGAAGCACTTCTCTTTTCTTCAGTCTAATTTTGAGATATGTTCAAACGGATACCGCTTATCATTTTAGTTTTGTACCTGCCATTCACTTGCATGGCCCAGTTTTTTGGGACTAGCGAACAAGCTTTTATGAATGTGGCATTGCGCTGCGCCATTACTCAAAATCAACAACAAGTAAATGCTGCGGCTTTTACCTCTGCTGACACAAGTGGCCGTCAATTCCTCGCGACCGCACCTTATGTTGTTCCTAACTTGGGTGCCATTTCCTTTGGGTTTTATTATAATTATAATCGTGTGGCTTTTTACCATGAATTCAATGGCGTTTTTCATTCTGCTTTGTTGCAATTGCGCAGTGCTCATTCGCTAGGTTTTGCGCTCAGCCCGCAATTAAAGGTAGGGGTTGGCTTCCAAATTCAAATGCTGTCACAGCCAAGTTACTATGGTTCTTTTTTTGCTGCATCCGCTCGTTTTGGTTGCCAATACATCTTTGATAAACAGCACCATTTAGCGCTCATACTCGAAGACATCGGCAACCCAAACGCTCAAAAGATTGGCATAGAACATCTTCAGGTGCTACGTACAGATTTGTTTTTTGCGCAAGGCTTGAGTTGGAACCCAATGTATCGCCCTTCCACCTATCTGACGCTTATCCAAGTGCTGCCAAAGGCAAAAATTCAACTTACCTACGGTTTGTTCCCTCAACAATTCACTATCCTTTTGAGTAGTCAACACAAGAAGAAAATCAACTGGCTTTTGGCTCAGAGTTGGCAACGAGGTATGGGGCCAAGCCTACAATTTGGGCTGCTCTTTTAAGCCTAATTTTTGCTATGAAAATTTGGTCAACCATATTGATTCTTTTGTCGTTTTTCGGATTTCGTGCTCAAAACAATTTGGCTTTGCTCCTTACCGAAAACGAACCTGTCTCTTGTGTGCCTTCAGAACTCGAACAATTGGTCACGCTTGAGCTAATAAGCCCCTCAGAAGCGCAGATATTAAGCGTTTTTTTTGAGCGAGGAGGTAATGTTTCAAATCTTTATCAGCTTCAAGGCTTGCTCGATCAAGACCTTACAACGCTTCAAAAGATCTTGCCTTTTTTGAAAGTTCAAGCACCATCAAGGCAATCTTTCAAACGCACCGATGTACTGCTAATCTACGACATGTTTTTTCATTCACCACAGCTTTTGTCCACTTCAGATAGCCTTTATTTTCAAAAAGACACCAATTTTATTGGGCCTGCTTTTGCAACGCAACAGCGCGTCACATTGACTTGGCAAAATTGGCGAGCAGGTGGGCAGGTCGCAAAGGATGCAGGTGAACCCTTTTGGCATAGCACCTCAACAAAAGGCTTCGATTTTACCACAGGTTATTTAGCCTTTAATGCACCTTCTAAAACTTGCATTTTGCAAAAGTTGGTTTTTGGAACATATCAAGTGCAGTGGGGCCAAGGCTTGCAGTTGTGGTCCTCGAGAGGTATGGGAAAAAGCATAGACTTGTTACAACTTGCTAGAAATCCGATGGGGATCAAGCCTTATCAAGGAAGAGACGAACAACGCTTTTTGCAAGGTTTGTCTGGAAGCCTCCAAATTGGTAGTCATCAATTTACTTTTATCACATCGCTTAAAAAGATCGATGCTAAACCGCCTTCAGACACCCTTCAACAAGAGTTCAATCTGAGCTATACAAATGGTCTGCATCGCAGTGCTTCAGAAATATTAAAAAGGAAGCAAGGATTTGAACAAATTTATGGTTTGGGTTATACGCGACGCTCAGCACTTTGGCAATATGGCGCGCTTGTGCTTTATCAAGGTGCGCAACTGATCAATCTAAATGCTGATTCTTTATCTTCTATTAATGCCCTCAAACCTGAATCGTTATGCAGCTTGGGGTGCTTTGCACAAGGTACTTGGAGGCAGTTTTATTTTTATGGTGAATCCGTTAATGCCTTCCAACAAGGTGTAAGTTTAAAAACTAGTCTTGCCTCGAATCTTGCTTTGATCTACTACCTGGACCAAAATTTAGAAATAGGTCTGCACTTGCGCAGCTATGGACCGTTCTACCGTTCTTTTTATGCCAATCCAATCGGGAATTCTACTTTGGGAGTAAATGAGCGCGGCTTTATTTTTCAGTTGAAATGGCAAGTTTTAAAAAAGCTACAGCTCAAACTCTCCGCAGAACGCTTACAAATCCCATACTTATTAAGTACCACTAAATATCCAAGGGTAAGTGCAGAAACGCGCATTTTTATGCTGTATCAAGCCTCCAAGAAGCAGCTTTTCAATTGTCAAGTTGGGGTCAGGCCAATAAGTAGTCAGGCGCTGCAGTATAGGTTTTTAGGCAATGTAGAATATCAACTTCATAAAAGTGAAGCGCTTAAGTTGACATCTCAATGGGCAATGGTATCCACTACGCAACAAACTAGTAAGTATTTAGAGCTTTCCTGGACCCACGCTCCGCTTAGTTCAAAATTACAGTTTGAAGTCATTTTTGGCTACTTTCAAATTCCATCAGGAGCTGCAACGCTTTTTACCAATTCTTCTTTAATAGGCATAGGTGCACAAACCCAGCAACTCAATGGTATAGGAACTTACACCCTTACTGCACTTAAATACACATTTGAGAACGAGTGGAAGTTGATTTTTGCTACATTTTTAAATAACTCATATTCAGATATTTATACAAGAAAATTGCATTTTTCAATCGCGCTTCAAAAAAAAGTTTGATTTTTTTTCAAAAAAAATGTACCAAAACAAAAATTGTTGCGTTATCCCGATAAGAGGTCTGCAAGCCTCGAATGCTAAACTCCTTAAAACCAAAGACTATGCCTCTCCAATTCTCCCTTCAGCAGCAGTCTTTTCTTCCATCTGAAGAAAGAACTCAGATCGAGCGCGCTCAACAAGATCCGCGTTATTTTGCTCCTCTTTATGAGCGCTACCACGATGCCATCTTTCGTTATGTTTATCGTCGCGTAGATGAAGAAGAACAAGCTTACGACATCACTTCCAGTGTTTTTGTAAAGGCCCTTCAATCTTTACATAAGTACGAGTACCGTGGCTTGCCATTTGGAGCATGGTTGTTTCGCATTGCTAAAAGCGAGCTTTATCAATCTTTCCGCGATCAAAAAGCGCAAAGAACGGTAAGTATCGATAAAGTTGTGCTCAAACAAGTGATCGATGAATGGACTGAAGATTACACAGAAGAAGATAAAGCACGTCTTTTAGTTGCCCTCAAAGACCTCAAAGAGCAGCAACTTCAATTGATTGAAATGCGTTTTTTTGAAAAACGTTCTTTCAAAGAAATTGGAGATATCTGCGGCATGTCAGAAAACAACGCGAAAGTAAAAACCTTTCGTGCGGTTCTTAAACTCAAAGAATTTTTCCATCAAAAAGAATAATTATGTTCAAAATTTTACTAGATCGAAAAGAGCCCAGTATGGAAGCTGTTCGCAAGCACCAAAATTTTCAAGAAATTTTAGCTGCCTACAACTACCAAAAAAAAGTAAACAACCCCTGGCGCTACTGGTATTATCCAGCGCTTACTATTTGTTTGCTGCTATTGGTTTAAGTGCGCGTACATGAAATAGTTTGTACATTTGTATATGTACAAATTATTTCGTTTTGTTCTCTTTCAGTTCGATGCAGAGAGAGTGCACTATTTTGTGATGAGCCTACTGAATAAAATTCATGGCTTTGCGCTCTCACGCTTTCTATTTCGATCTACGTATGTTCTGGAGAGTCCAAAACTTGAAACCAATTTTTTAGGTTTGAAATTCCCCAATCCTGTAGGTTTGGCGGCAGGATTTGATAAAAATGCCCAAAACATAGACGCTCTTGCCGATTGCGGCTTTGGTTTCATTGAAATCGGCACGGTTACCCCAAAAGCTCAGCCAGGCAATGACAAACCCAGACTCTTTAGGCTCAAAGCCGATCAGGCCATCCTGAACCGAATGGGTTTCAACAACGAAGGCGTTGAAGCAGCCATTACCCAACTCAAACAACGCCAGAACAAACAACTCATTATCGGAGGCAACATCGGTAAAAACAAATGGACCCCAAACGAAGAAGCCGTTTCAGATTATCTCCTTTGTTTTGAGGCTTTATTCCCATTTGTAGATTACTTCGTTGTCAATGTATCTTCGCCAAACACTCCCAATTTGCGTGCGCTACAAGAAAAAGAGCCATTACAAGATCTCCTTATGCAGCTCCAAAACAAGAATACTGCTCAAACAGCTCCCAAACCAATTCTTTTAAAAATTGCTCCTGATTTGAGCGACACGCAAATAGATGAGATCATCGAAATTGTCGCCTTTACCAAAATTGCAGGTCTCATTGTTGCCAACACTACCATTTCCAGAGACCAACTCCAGACACCAGCTGCTGAAGTCGAAAAAATGGGGCCTGGTGGCATATCAGGTAGGCCCGTTACAGCGCGCGCAACCGCCATGATCAAATATATTCACGACAAATCCGACGGAACCATTCCAATGATTGCTGTCGGAGGCATCCACTCAGCACAAGATGCATTAGATAAATTAGACGCAGGAGCTTCTTTGGTTCAATTGTATACAGGTTTCATTTACGAAGGTCCGGCACTTGTTAAATCCATCAACAGCGCCTTATTGAAAAGAGCAGTATAATGAGCATACAAAACCCAGCATTACAAATCACTGAATGTCCGCGCGATGCCATGCAAGGCATCAAAGACTGGATTACCACCGAACAAAAGGTAGCTTACCTCAATGCGCTTTTGAAATGCGGTTTTGACGTCCTCGATTTCGGAAGTTTTGTATCGCCAAAAGCCATTCCTCAAATGCAAGATAGTGCTGCGGTTCTAGCACAACTCGACCCTTCACCAACAGAACTACTCGCTATTGTGGCTAATGCGCGAGGGGCTGCAGAAGCATGTACACATGAGCGTATCTCTATCATTGGCTACCCATTTTCTATTTCCGAGACCTTCCAGGTGAGAAATACAAATTCCACAACTGAGCAAGCTTTGGAAGGTTTGCAACAAATTTCAGACATCTGTTCCGAATATGGTAAGAAGTTGCGCGTTTACCTTTCCATGGGTTTTGGTAATCCTTATGGCGATGCATGGTCTGCAGCGCTTGTAGCGCAATGGGTAGAAACATTACAGCGTCAATTTGAAATCGCCGAATTTGCACTCTCCGATACAATCGGTTGTGCCACAGCAGCAAGTGCACAAGACTTATTTGCAACATTAAATCAGCAATTCCCAAGTCTTAGTTTTGCAGCACATCTACATGTTGTTCAGGGGCGTGAAGCAGCACTAGTTAAAGCCTGTATTGCGGGAGGATGCCAACATTTTGATACCGCAATTGGCGGTTTTGGCGGTTGCCCCATGGCCAAAGATGAACTCACTGGTAATCTTGCGACTGAAGCATTACTCATATATGCAAACCAAGCAAATCTAAATCATGCCATCGACAGTACTTCATTTGAGGCTGCTCGTCAAATTTCAACATCAATTTTTAACAAATGAGAAACAAAAAACTACTTTGGGTAATTGGGATTCTATTTGCGCTATTGGTAGTCCTTTATTTTATCAATGACTCCCGTTTTGAGATATACAATCCAAAGAAAAAGTCAAAAGTAGAAAAAGTAAAGGGCATTCAGGTCAGTACGGACTTCAATACCAATACATTTACAAGTAAAGAAGATGCCAAAACGCTAAAGGATTTGAGATTTTGTGACAGCACGGTTCAATGGAGCGAAGATGTCAATAGACCTTCTTGTACACCCAATTTCTTTCGCGTTTTTCCTTTGAAAAAGGGCTTAGATTTATCGCAAGGTTGTATGGTGCTTTTGAAAGCGGGTGTCAATGGTTTTCCGGTGCGTCGTTTTGTGGTGTATGAAAAGGAAGGAACACAAATGGTACAAGCCAATGGCTTTATTGGATATCCGATTGAATTCAGGCCGCAAGCTAAAACGTATGACGACGTCGTGATTCGCTTTTTTGAACGTTACGAAGGGCAAAAATATTTCTATAATTGTCTGTTCACCTGGAAGCAAAATCGTTACCAATACGTTTGTTGTGAGCAAATCAACGATGCGAATATCAAGCCCGCAAAGCAAAAACAAGTTTCTGCTGAAATCTTACAAATTCTCAATGAAAAGCAGTTGGTTTTTTAAATTAGCGTTGCTGCTCTTGTTGAGCGCTTGCATCAACGGCGAACAAACCTACCGTGCAGACTACAGTTATTTACTCAGTGGAGGTAACAGTAAAGTCTGGATGCTCAAAGGCACCCATCAAAATATAGATGCTCCGCTCCAGCGTAATTCTTGGGGAGAAGTTTTGTTTGTTTTTTATTTAACCGGTGAGGTGTTGGTGGGTTCTTTTGGCGATTTAGCAAAAGGAAATTTTGACAAAGGACACTTCAGTTATCAAAAAAATAAAGAGGAGCTTACTATTCATATAAACGCTGAAAAATGGAAATTTAAATTGCAGGCAGTGCGCGAAGATAAACTCGAGTTACAAACGCTCAGTGGTTCCTATTTAGCACCCTATATGCAGTTGGTTCCATTGCCAATTCCCAACTAGAATTTTTCAAAAGCACCGAGTCCAAAAAGTGCAAAGTCGTACTTTGCAGGGTCGGCGGGGTCAAATGCTCTTAAAATTTCAATGAGTTCTTCGTTGGTTTTCCAGTCGTTTTGGCTTCTCTTGAGTAGGCCTAATTTGCGCGCGATATTACCCGTATGAACATCGAGTGGGATCATCAATTGAGAACGGTCAATGCTGTTCCAGAGTCCGAAATCTACGCCGTTAGCATTTGAACGCACCATCCATCTTAAAAACATCACCAAACGTTTGGCAGCAGAACCTTTAGCGGGGTCGGCGATATGTTTGAGTGTTCTAGGTTCTAAATGAGGAATAAACCGCTCTCTAAATGCACAAATATGATCAAAGAGAGTGGGCTGAGAATGTCTTGTTGCAAAAGCGTTTTCTAAGTCGCCTTGCTGATAAATTGCCTTTAAGCCGAGTAGGAAACCGTTTAAATCTACTTGATTAAAAGTGCGATGTACAAAATTAGGGCAGTCGCCATCGTGGTAATTGAGCACATATTGCTGAGGTTCTGGACCTAATATCGCTAATAGTTTTTCACCACTTTTGATGATGCTTTGCCGGTTGCCCCAAGCCAATATGGCCATGAAAAACGCGACTATTTCGATGTCTTCTTTTTGGGTAAAACGGTGCGCTAAAGAAATCGGGTCAGTTGCAATGAAAGCGGGCTGTTCATATTGTTTTGCTTTGAAATCCAGAAATTCTTGGAGTTCTTGCTTGGAGCCATTAAACGAAGCGACCATCTTTCATGATAAGACTGCGGTCAGCCATTTGTGCAAACGCTTCGTTGTGAGTGACGATTACAAAACTTTGTTTCATTTCTGAACGGAGCTCAAAAAAGAGTTGATGTAAGGCGTTGGCGTTTTCGGTGTCGAGGTTGCCAGAAGGTTCGTCGGCAAAGACAAGCGCTGGTTGATTGATGAGCGCTCGCGCCACAGCGATACGCTGTTGCTCGCCCCCTGAAAGCGCATCAGGTTTGTGTGCTGATCGGTTTTGTAAGCCAAAGCGATCGAGTAGTTTACCAGCCGCTTTCAACGCATCGGTTTGGTTGGTGCCGCCGATCATGGCAGGGAGTGCAATGTTTTCTAAAGCACTAAACTCTGGTAACAATTGATGAAATTGAAATACAAATCCCAAGCGCTGATTGCGAAAATAAGAGAGCGCTTTTTCATTGAGTTCAAAAGGATTTTTGCCTTCAATGAGGAGTTGTCCGCTAGAGGGGGTATCTAGTGTGCCTAAGATTTGAAGTAGCGTTGTTTTGCCAGCGCCAGAAGAGCCGACGATTGAAATAATTTCAGCAGGCGCAACCTCAAGGTCAATGCCTTTCAAAATTTGTAAATCCCCGTACTTTTTTTCAATACCGCTCGCTTGTAACATTATTGGTCTAATTTGATGCTGTGTCCCATTTTGTCGCGCTTGGTTTCAAGGTAGCGCTCATTGTGGATATTGCTTTGAATTTCTAAAGGAATATTTTCAGTGATTTCCAAGCCATAGCCAATGAGGCCGGTGCGTTTTTTAGGGTTATTGGACATTAATTTCATTTTGCGAATACCGATGGATCTGAGCATTTGAGCACCGATGCCGTAGTCGCGTTCGTCTGGTTTGAAACCCAGCTTTTCATTGGCTTCATAGGTATCGAGGCCTTCTTCTTGTAGTTTGTAGGCCTTTAGTTTGTTGAGCAGGCCAATGCCGCGGCCTTCTTGGTTCATGTATACAATAGCTCCTTTTCCTTCTTTGTTGATGAGTTCCATGGCTTTGTGAAGCTGAGGGCCGCAATCGCAACGGCAACTGCCAAAGATATCACCGGTGAGGCATGAAGAATGCACGCGCACCAATACCGCTTCGTCTTCTGTCCAGGTGCCTTTGGTGAGTACTAAATGGTCTTGGTCGGTGCTTTCGTCTTTAAAGGCGCGCAATTGAAAATCGCCATAAACAGTTGGCATTTCAACCTGAACTTGCTCTACAATTAATGACTCATGAGCAATGCGGTATTTGATGAGGTCCGCGATGCTGATGATTTTTAAGTCAAATTTCTTGGCGATTTCCAAAAGTTGAGGAAGGCGTGCCATGGAGCCGTCTTCGTTCAAAATCTCGACAATAATGCCAGCTTCTTCAAAGCCAGCGAGTCTGGACAGATCTATTGCAGCTTCGGTGTGTCCGGCACGGCGCAAAACGCCACCTTTTCTGGCACGCAAAGGAAAGATGTGGCCTGGTTTACCCAGTTCTTCAGGACGAATTTTCGGGTCGATCATGGCCAAAATAGTTTGAGAGCGGTCGCTAGCAGAAATGCCTGTGGTGCAGCCGTGGCCAATGAGGTCTACGCTGATGGTAAATGGTGTTTCGTAGGCAGCAGAATTGTTGCGCACCATGAGTTCTAAGCCGAGTTGGTCACAACGCTCTTCGCTAATTGGTGCGCAAATGAGGCCGCGGCCATGGGTAGCCATAAAGTTGATGAGCTCAGGAGTTGCATTGCGCGCTGCCGTCAGAAAATCGCCTTCGTTTTCGCGGTCTTCGTCGTCGACTACAATAACAACGCGGCCTTGCTGGATTTCGTAAATGGCTTCTTCTATAGTATGGAGTGTTTGTGACATAATTGGTTTTTGCTTACGCTTTAGGTATATGAGTTAAGGTAGAGAGAAGGAAGTTCCAGAATTTTTGAACCGATGAAATTTGCACGCATTCGTCTGGGGAGTGTGCAGCGCGGATATTTGGCCCGAAAGAAATCATGTCAACGCCAGGTAGTTTTTCACTGAGTAAGCCACATTCAAGGCCAGCATGGCAAGCTTTCACTTTGGGTTCAGCTTGGAAAGTTTCTTTGTAATGTTGCTTCATGATTTGAAGAATTGCCGAACTCGAATTGGGTTTCCAACCGGGGTAGTCGCCGCTTTGTTCAACAGTAACACCCATGTTTTCAAAAGCGCAACGAACCGCCAAACTCACTTCTCTTTTGGTGCTTTCTACGGAACTTCTTTGCAATGATTGCGTCGTAAAGCTTCCGTTTTGGATCACTACACGTGCCAAAGAAGAGGATGCTTCAACAAGCCCTTCGATGTCAGGACTCATGCGATAAACGC
>JAIXXP010000032.1 GCA_027490665.1 Cryomorphaceae bacterium
AGAAAAACGTCAATTTATTTATTTTATTTGAATAAATATTCGATATTTGTAACCTTTGAAACCTGAATAACGTTAAGATTGTTCGTGCTAAAACCAACTTTCGTGAAAATAGTCAAACCACTTCTAGTCGTCCAGATTAGCCTCATTACCTTGATAATGAGCTCAATAACATGGGCTCAAGATCCTACTTTTACGCAATTCTATGCCAATCCAACTTACCTCAATCCTGCACTTGCAGGGTCTTCCGGATGTCCTAGAGTTTCGTTAAATTACCGCAACGAATGGCCACAATTGACCGGTAATTACGTCACTTATGCAGCTGCCTACGATACCTACGCCAAGAATATCTCTGGTGGTTTTGGTTTATTAGCCATGCACGACGTTCAAGGTCAGGGCACTATCCAAACTTCAATGATTGGTGGTATTTACTCTTACAATGCCAAAGTAACACGTAAATTTTCCATCATGTTTGGTGCAAGGGCAGCTTACTTCCAAAAATTTCTTGATTGGGACAAACTCACTTTCGGCGATATGATTGACCCACGTCGTGGTTTCATCTACCAAACAGGCGATGTTCCGCGCGGAAACGGTCGTCGTGGTTTCTTCGATGTAAGTTTTGGTGCAGTGGGCTTTACGAAAAACTTCTATTTTGGAGTTGCCGGACACCACCTGAATCGCCCTGACGAATCCATGATACTTGGTGAATCACGTTTACCTATGCGTATTACAGGTCACATGGGTGCAAACATTAAATTAGGTCAACGCGGTCGTTATTCCAGTACAACCTTTTTATCTCCAAACATCATTTACCAATACCAAAATGGTTTTCAAGAGTTGAATATCGGTGCTTACCTTAAATACGAAAACTTCACAATCGGTGCTTGGTACCGCAACCGCGATGCCTTCATTATGACTGTAGGTATCAACACAGACAAATTCAAAGTCGGTTACAGTTACGACCTAACCGTCTCTAAATTAGGAAATGGTATATCGGGCGGATCCCACGAAATATCGATGGGCATCAACCTTAAATGTAAAAAGAAACCAAAAAACTTTAGAAAAACGTCTTGTCCGTCTTTCTAAATGTAACCAAACGATTATAAAGAACTTTACGTTATAAAACGCAAAAAATATGAAGCGATTGATTCAAAACATCTTCGGAATTGCACTGACAGGAATGTTGGTGCTTTCTTCGTGTTCAAAAGAGCGCTCTTCAGCTACCGGTTGGGAATTCAACAATTATAAAAACGGTGGTTTTGAAAAATTTGACGCTCGCGAACAAGAAACCGGACCAGGTCTAGTCATGATTGAAGGTGGCACATTCACAATGGGCCGAACCGAACAAGACGTCATGGCCGATTGGAATGCACGTGCAGCCCGTGTGACCGTTTCTTCTTTTTACATCGACCGAACAGAAGTTACCAATTTCCATTGGTTAGAATACATGTACTGGATGCGTCGTGTGTATTACAAAACATACCCACACGTTTACAAAAAATGTTTGCCAGATACCCTCGCATGGAGATCTGCACTCAGCTACAAAGAAAAATACGTGAACTATTACTTGCGTCACCCATCGTACCGCGACTACCCAGTTGTAGGCGTATCTTGGTTACAAGCAAACGACTTCTGCAAATGGCGTACAGACCGTGTTAACGAAGCAATTTTAGTACGTGAAGGCATTCTTAAATGGCACTTTGCTGAAGAAGGTAGCGCCGATGTAGGTGCGGCTAACCGTTCAGATTACGACAAAAAATATGCATCTGTTCCTCAAAACATGTTCTCTACTGAAAACTACCTCAATGGCAACTATACCATTGAATCTGAAGGTGGTTATGTTCTGAACAAAGACAACAAAGCGAAACCAAAAGTTGATGCAAAAACCAAACGTTCTGTTCCGCGCGATCCATACCAACTCGAAAACTACGATCCAATCTATGCAGATATGGACAACGGTCGTTTAGGTACCCGTCCGGTCAAAATGGAAGATGGCATCCTTCTTCCTGCTTACCGCCTTCCTACCGAAGCTGAATGGGAATTCGCTGCACTTGGTCTTATTGGCAACCTAGACCCTAACTCAGAAAACATCAATGACCGCCGCATTTATCCTTGGGATGGTCATTACGTACGTCAAGAAGAAGAGCAATTTGCTGGTGCAATTCAAGCAAACTTCATGCGTGGTAAAGGCGACAACATGGGTGTTGCTGGTCGCCTCAATGACGGTGCAGATGTCTCAGACCGCGTAGACTCATTCTGGCCTAACGACTACGGTCTTTACCACATGGCTGGTAACGTTTCTGAGTGGGTAATGGATGTCTATCGTCCCCTTACTTCTGAAGTAGCTGATGGTTTCATGCCTTTCCGTGGTAACAAATTCCAAACGCAATTACTTGTACCTAATGGTCTTTATGACAAACCTGTGAAAGCCAACGAAAACATCTACGATGTTCACGGCATGAAAGAATTTGTCAACGAATTTGCACGCGTTCGTTATTTAGCGCATGCCAATAAGAAATACAGCCAAGAGGCTAGCTCGAATTTCCAATCTAACATGGTTGACAAATCAGCTACGAAAGATACAAGCAAAGGTAATACAGACACTGCTGCAGGCGCACAAAATGCTCCTAAACCAGGCGCTGTAAACAACAACCCAATGAATTCACGCATTTACGCGAAACAAGATCCGCGCAAATACCAATTCAACGCACCATCTACGTATTATATCTCTAATAACTCACAATTCACGTCGCAAGAGCGCATGCAATTTGAGTTTTTGGATACACTTAACATGATGCTCGATACTGCAATTGCTTTACACAACCAAGGCCGTACTATCGCAGCTTCTGCTTACATTGAGCGTGTACTTTTCAACAAAGAATTACCGAATGAAATCCAAGAAGGAGCTAAAAAACAAGATCTCCTCGAACTCATGGGTCTTGCTTTCGATTACGCTGAACCAACAGCCTATCTTGGTATCGATACAGCATTGTTTAGCCGTGAATACCTTGAGCGTAAATTCTTATCATACAGCACAGATCCGACCATCACTACTTGGATCATGACACTCCGCAATGGCCTAAGTGAATTCATCACGACAACAAAAGGAAGTCAGCGTTGGAGAGACGTCACTGTAGAAGAAAACGCTGGGCGCTTGAACTACCGCAAAGATGACTACATCGATTACCTGGACGGTGATCTAGAATCTTCAATCTATTACAACAATACACAACGTAAAGAGGAAATCAACAGCGGTATTCGAGACCCTAAACTCGTGATGTACCAAAGTGAACACGAAAACAATAACCTTGGTAATGATCCTATCAACGCTGGTAAATCAGGTTGGCCAACTACTTTGGTTTCGGACAAAAGTCGTGTTTACAAAGGTGGTTCATGGGCAGACCGCGCTTACTGGCTAGCCGTAGGCAACCGACGCTTCCTAGATGAAGATAAATCATCGGCAACCATTGGATTCAGATGTGCAATGGACCGAATCGGAAGTTCACGCCGACCAGACATCAAAGAATAATTAACCAATATATTCTATTAAAGCCCGAAGTTTTCGGGCTTTTTTTTTGCAACTTTGTTTTATGGAAAAATGGCTTGCGCTTTTTGACGCTTGTAACGGGGTCAGTACCGATAGCAGACAAATACAGAAAGGATGTCTTTATATTGCGCTCAAAGGAGAAAACTTTGATGGTAATGTTTTCGCTGAAAAGGCCATTGCTGAAGGAGCTCTTTATGCAATCGTAGACAACCCCAAGTTTGCCAATGAAGAAAACATCTTTTTGGTAGGGAATGGACTAATTTTCTTGCAACAATTGGCACATGCACATCGCAAGCGTTTTGATATACCCATTCTTGGAATAACAGGTAGCAATGGTAAAACTAGTACAAAAGAGTTAGTCAATACCGTGTTACAAACCAAGTATAAAGTGTTGTGTACCCAAGGAAACCTGAATAACCATATTGGCGTACCTCTCACCCTACTTCAACTCAATGCTGAGCATGAGCTTGCTATTATCGAAATGGGTGCCAATAAACCTCTGGATATCGATGAACTTTGTCGTATTGCCGCCCCTACCCTTGGCTTAATCACCAATATTGGCAAAGCACACCTTGAAGGCTTCATTAATTTTGAAGGTGTCCTTCAAACAAAATCAGAACTCTATGATCATGTAGCATCTCACAAAGGGGGATTATTCGTGAATGCCGAAGACCCAATTCTATTGGCAGCTGCTCTAAAAAGAGGTTCACAAATATTAACATATGGAGAGCAACAAGGTGAATTACTTGGGGAACTTGCCTACTTGGATCCATATGTGCATTTCTCTTGGACCTATCAGGAATATGTGAGTCCGGTCATTGATACACAAATGGTAGGGAAATATAATTTCTTTAATTTTCTTGCCGCCTTGCGCATTGGACTTCATTTTGAGATCGAGCCTAGCCTTATGAACAACGCTATCGCCAACTACAAACCTACCAATAAGCGTTCACAGGTTGAAAAAACCAATCATAATACGGTTATTGTCGACTGTTATAATGCGAATCCATCAAGTATGCAAAGTGCACTAGCCTCGTTTGTCGAAATGGAGCATCCAGATAAGTTAGTTATTCTTGGCGATATGCTCGAACTTGGGGCTGATGGCCCAGCAGAACATCAGAAAATTATAGATTTTGTTAATGAGAACAAGTTGAAGGCCTTGACCGTTGGTCCAATTTTTCAAGACATCAATGCTAACAGTTATAGAACAGTCGAAGAATTAAAGGAACTGCTAGCGAAAGACAGAATCAAAGATAAACTGATACTTTTAAAAGGATCTAGAGGAATTGCATTAGAAAGATTAATGGATTGTCTATAGACTAAGACCCATATTGCATTAAGAACGCCTTTAAGAATGGATCTAAGGCACCATCCATGACGGCGTCTACATCGCCAGTTTCGGTACCTGTTCTGACATCTTTGACGAGTTTATACGGATGCATTACATAATTGCGTATCTGGCTGCCCCACTCGATTTTCTTTTTACCAGCTTCAATTTCACTGCGTTTCTCCATACGCTCTCGCAATTCCAACTCATATAATTGAGAACGCAATAGTTGTAGCGCCTTTTCTTTGTTTGCTAATTGTGAACGTGATTCGGAGTTTTCGATGATGATGCCAGAAGGTGCGTGACGCAAACGAACCGCTGTTTCTACTTTATTGACGTTTTGACCACCTGCTCCACCTGATCGGAAGGTTTCCCAGGAGATATCGGCTGGGTTGATATTGATTTCAATTTGGTCGTCGACCAATGGATAAACGTAAACAGATACAAAACTGGTATGGCGCTTGGCATTGGAGTCGAATGGTGAAATACGCACCAAGCGATGGACGCCGTTTTCACCTTTGAGGTAACCAAATGCAAATTCACCCTCAAACTCTAGCGTTACAGTCTTTACCCCGGCAACATCTCCCTCTTGAAAGTTTAGTTCTGTGATTTTATAGCCGTGTTTTTGGCCCCACATAAGGTACATGCGCATGAGCATGCTTGCCCAATCGCAGCTTTCGGTACCACCAGCACCAGCTGTAATTTGCAATACTGCCGATAAACCATCCTCCTCATTGGAAAGCATATTCTTGAGTTCAAGTTCTTCGATTTCATCGAGTAAAGAGGCGTATTGTGCATTGAGCTCTGATTCTTCGGCCATGCCTTCGCGTACAAATTCCATTAATACATCGAGGTCAGCAACGGCGGTTGCAGTTCTATCAAAGGTATCAACCCAATATTTGAGACCACGAATTTGTTTCATTTTTTCTTCGGCCTTTTTAGGATCGTCCCAGAAGGTGGGATCTTGGGTTTTGAGCTCCTCTTCTTTAAGCTGCATTCGTTTTTCGTCTATTTTGAGAAACGATTGGATCGTCGAAAGTCGGTTTTGTAAGGCTTTGTACTGTTCAGTGGTCATGAGGCAAAGTTAAGCATTCTCCAAAGGAAAGAAAAGGAATAGAGCTACGATGATTCAGTCAAAATGTGTACATTTGTCACAAATCAATGAAACATGAATATTCCAGCTGAACTCAAGTACACCAAAGACCACGAATGGGTAAAACTCGAAGGTGACATCGCCACAATTGGCATCACTGAATTTGCACAAAGCGAACTCGGAGACATCGTTTATGTAGAAGTAGAAACCGTAGGTGAAACTATGGCTCAAGAAGAAGTTTTTGGTAGCGTAGAAGCTGTTAAAACTGTTTCAGACCTCTTCTTACCTATGAGTGGCGAAATCATCGAATTCAATGAAGCCCTTGAAGCTACCCCGGAAGTTGTCAACAACGACCCATATGGTGCAGGCTGGATGGTTAAAGTCCGCGTTTCAGATCCAAGCGAGTTTGAGGCACTTTTAGATGCTGCTGCTTACGCTCAAGAAGTACACTAAAATATACGTTCTTTTACAGAACACCATAAAAAAACCGCCCAGAAGGCGGTTTTTTTATGGCCAGTATTCTCTTTTTGCCTCTATTCTTTGTTCCAATTGATCAGCTAATTGGTAAAACAGATCTCTTTTGATTTTAGCTTCTAAATCATCAATTGACATCGAAAAAAATGTCAATTCTGAATCTGATTTGGCATTAGGCATTACAAAAGCAATTCCTTTCTGCTGCCTTGGTGCTATAAGTGCCTTGTAATAAGCTTTTGGGACACTGACTTGGTTTGGGCCAATAGTTGGCAAACCTGGCTCTAGTATAGGGCCCGTTACCACGTAGAGTGTGTCGTAGAGTAAGGCCCAATCACGCACTTTTTCTTCGAGTTTTTTCCAGATACCTCGGTTAAATCCCGGCAATTGAGGACTCATGTTGCTGTAATAAAAGGACTCTTGCATGACTTGCAAAGACCAACTCATGTCGGCCGCTGGAGCGAGGTGACCGCGGTCGTAGCCACTTTTTGCGTAATCTGCATTTGTGGCAGTTTTGGTAGAAACCAAAGGATCTTCCATAAAGCGATTGCTGCGCTCGACTCCCGAACCCAATTGCGATTTGGTGAGTATATATGCCACCCAATTGGCTTGCTCATGAGCTTCGTTGTAAGCAAATGTATAAGCGGTTCGCTGAACAACTTGTTCTTCTTTGATTGGCAAAGGACATGCAATATTTAAACCGTTGTTATTTGGCTGAACGAAACGCAAAGAAGGCAAGACCAATAAAAAAGCCGCTATCCAGAGGAGGATAAACGGCTTTAAGAAAGATTGCTGCTTAAGTTTAAGCATCGATTTTTGCATATTTAGCATTTTTCTCAATGAACTCGCGGCGAGGTGGAACGTCGTCGCCCATGAGCATTGAGAAAATTTGGTCGCACTCTGCGGCGTTCTCTATGGTAACTTGGCGTAAGGTGCGGCTTTCTGGGTTCATGGTGGTTTCCCAGAGTTGCTCTGCGTTCATTTCCCCAAGACCTTTGTAACGCTGTACGTTTACAGAAGTTTCGCTACCGCCACCTTTCAATTCCTGAATAAGGAGATCGCGTTGATCTTCGTTCCAAGCATAACTAGACTTGGTTCCTTTTTTCACTTGGTATAGTGGTGGTGTTGCAATGTAAACATATCCTTTTTCGATGAGTTCTTTCATGTAGCGGAAAAGGAATGTAAGGATGAGTGTTTCGATATGCGAACCATCGACGTCGGCATCACACATGATGATGATTTTGTGGTAGCGGAGTTTTTCAAGGTTGAGCGCTTTTGAATCTTCTTCGGTACCGATGCGCACACCTAAGGCCGTGTAAATATTTTTGATCTCTTCGTTTTCGAAGATTTTGTGTTGCATGGCTTTCTCCACGTTGAGGATTTTACCGCGCAATGGCATAATGGCCTGAAAATGGCGGTCGCGGCCTTGTTTGGCGGTTCCGCCCGCGGAGTCTCCCTCGACGAAATATACCTCGCAAGCAGCGGGGTCTTTTTCAGAGCAGTCGGCTAGTTTGCCTGGTAATCCGGAGCCAGTAAGAACATTCTTGCGCTGTACCATTTCGCGGGCTTTGCGCGCGGCGTGGCGTGCACGGGCAGCAAGAATGACTTTTTCAACGATGAGTTTTGCCTCAGATGGGTGTTCTTCTAGATAAGCAGAAAGCATTTCTGAAACAGCCTGACTCACTGGAGCGGTTACTTCGCGGTTACCCAGTTTGGTTTTGGTTTGACCTTCAAATTGTGGCTCTTGCACTTTGACAGAAACAACAGCTGTGAGGCCTTCGCGGAAGTCGTCGCCGTCGATTTCGATTTTTTCTTTCGCTAAAATACCGGAATCTGTGGCGTATTTTTTAAGTGTGTTGGTAAGGCCGCGTCTGAAACCAGAGAGGTGTGTTCCACCTTCATGGGTGTTGATGTTGTTGACGTAAGCCTGAATATTTTCAGTGTAAGAGGTGTTGTAAGTAAGAGCTACCTCCACTGGAATGCCTTCTCGTTCCCCTTCAAAATAGATCACATCAGTAATGAGCGCCTCGCGGTTACGATCGAGATAAGAAGCAAATTCCTTCAAACCTCCTTCAGAAAAATACGTAGTGCAAGGATGCGCGCCGTTGTCGTCTAGCTGACGTTTGTCAGTAAGGGTAATCGTGATGCCCTTGTTGAGAAATGCAAGCTCGCGCATGCGCGCTGCGAGGGTATCAAAGTTGTATTCCGTGAATTCAAAAATAGTGGCATCTGGGGTAAAGGTTACTTCCGTACCTGTTTCGGTAGACTCACCAACAATTTTGACATCGTACATTGGCTTTCCGATGTTGTATTCTTGTTGAAAAACCTTTCCTTCTCGGCGAACAGTTGCCTTGAGGTGTGTAGACAAAGCGTTGACACAAGATACACCCACACCGTGCAAACCACCTGAAACTTTGTAGGTGTCTTTGTCGAATTTACCACCTGCGTGCAAGACAGTCATAACGACCTCTAATGCAGACTTCTTTTCTTTGGTGTGCATTGCCGTTGGAATACCACGACCGTTGTCGACAACTGTTATGGAGTTGTCTTGGTTGATGAATACATTGATTTTATTACAGTAGCCAGCGAGCGCTTCATCGATGGAGTTATCCACGACCTCATAAACGAGGTGGTGAAGACCTTTTACACCGACATCGCCGATGTACATTGCTGGGCGTTTTCTTACTGCTTCTAAACCTTCTAATACCTGGATATTATCTGCCGAATAATTGTCTCTCTTTTCGTCTTCAGCCATGTTGCTATAGTTTGTTGATAGTGTTAAATTTCGTGTAAACAAAAATAAAAAAAAGCACCTCGCAATGGGTGCTTTTCAAGTGGCTTAAAGCCTTAACTTATCAACAAAATTTCAACGATTTGAACTATTCTTCTATCCAAGCAATAATGCTAGGGTCATTGGGTAAAATACGCGGAGAAATGACTTTGGAAAGATGACCATTTTCATCTATGAGGTACTTCTGAAAATTCCATTCTACTTTACTGTCTTCTTTACCGTTTTTCGCTTTTTGCGTGAGGAATTGATAAACCGGATCCATGTCTTTGCCTTTGACTGAAATTTTAGACATCATAGGAAAACTCACCCCGTAGTTGAGCTGACAAAACTGGGCAATTTCTTTATCTGAGCCAGGCTCTTGCGACATAAAGTCATTGGCAGGAAAACCAACGATGACAAAATTCTTGGATTTATATTTGGTGTACAATGCCTCTAATTGCTCATATTGAGGTGTTAGACCGCATTTTGAAGCTGTATTGACAATCATTATCTTCTTGCCTTTTAAGGAAGCAAAATCAAAGGTTTTACCGTTGATGTCCTTGACTTTAAATTGATAAATGGAATCCGTTGCACTTGGTACTAAACTCATGAGTAGAACACTTAAGGATAATAAAATAGTTTTCATAAACGTTTTTTTGAATAACAATACATACCAAAGATAGTTCGGAATGGAACAAATATTAAAATTTTACGAATAAGGACAAGATGCGCATTTTACTCATTTTATTGTTCTTCTTGAACACCGCCTCTTGGGCCCAAAAAATGACCGGATTTTGGCAAGGAATGTTATTTTCCCCTAACGATGAAACCATTCTCATCCCAATTTATCTGGATGTTTTTGTAACCAATGGTTTAGTAGATGGAAAAATGAGAATTGAGAACAAAGAAGGCGTCAGTGTTTATCCGGTGGTCGGTAAGTATGTCAATAATGAAATGGAACTTGTTACAAAGAAAGCGATGTGGAATTACTTGCCTGAATATTCCCTATCACCCTACATATATTCGCTCAAATACAATCCGCAAAATGGCTATTTAGAAGGAAGTACAGATAAACAAGATTACCGTTTTATCGCGTATCAGAGCAAAGGTGAAATATCATTGAGTAAAACAGCATACCTACCTAAAGACTGGTTATTGCGCTTTAGTCAAGAACTCAAAGATGGCATTTCGGCACCTCAAATTCGCAAGCAGGAATTGTTGAATTTTAGGTTTGAGCCCATTTACTTTGATTACGACCAAGCAACAATCAGAACCGAATACCAAACCTATTTAAAGGAATTGATCAGAATGGTAAAGAGTCATTCGGACTTGCGCATCGAAATAACTGGACACACCGACACCGATGGTTCTGATGCCTACAACCTCGATTTATCTAAACGAAGAAGCGAGGCGCTTTTGCTTTTTTTTAGTCAAAATGGCTTAGCCAAAGACCGTGTGGTCATTAGCTTTAAAGGAGAAAGAGAGCCCGTAGACAAAAGCCAAACAAACGAGGGGAAGCAGCGCAATAGACGCGTTGACTTCCGATTTATTTAAACTAAAGACTCTTTAGCTTATCTTCTAGAATAGCGATTTTGTTGAGGGCATCCGCTTCTTTATTGCGTTCATTTGCAACAACAGCATCCGGAGCTCCGGCCATAAATTTTTCGTTTTGCAACTTGCTTTGGACGCTTTTAAGGAAGCCTTTGGTATAATGCAACTCTTCTTCGATCTTTTTCTTTTCCGCTTCGAGATCGATTTGTTCGCCGAAAGGAACAAAAAACTCGATGCCATCCACGATAAAACTATTTGCCTGCGCTACCTTTTCTTCTACGTATTGCAACAGTGATAAATTACCCATTTTAATTAGGATGCTATCAGCTGCATGCGCACGGCTTGCATCCGCTTTAATAAATAGTTCTAGCTTGATTTTGGTGGCAATGTTATTTTGCTTGCGAATATTGCGAATCTGGGTAATGACTTTTTCATTGAAAGCAAACTGCTGCAAAGGGGCTGCATCTACTTTTTGACTTACCGGCCATTGTGCAATAACGATGTCGTCGCCAGCTGGGCGCTCGCGCAAGGCATGATAAAGTTCTTCGGCAACAAACGGTGTGAATGGATGCATGATTTTGAGTATGCGCTCAAAGAAATCCAGGGTTTGCTCGAGGGTAGCACGATCGATTGGCTGTTGATAGCCAGGTTTGATCATTTCTAAATACCAAGAGCAGAAGTCGTCCCAAACCAGTTTGTAGGTCGACATTAGTGCATCTGAAATACGGAACTTATCGAAGTTGTCGTTGATTTCATTTAAGACTTGTGCAAAACGGTTCTCAAACCACTCAATTGCGACCTTACTTGAAAGTGGTTGCTCGATTTCGCGGACTTCCCAAGAAGAAACCAAGCGATAAGCGTTCCAGATTTTATTGGTAAAGTTTCGCCCTTGCTCGCATTGCGAGCTGTCAAAAGGGAGGTCGTTGCCGGCAGGCGATGAAATGAGGATGCCTACACGAACACCATCGGCGCCATATTGATTAATGAGATCGATAGGGTCAGGGGAATTGCCCAAGGACTTGGACATCTTGCGACCCAGTTTGTCGCGAACGATTCCGGTGTAGTATACGTTTTTGAAAGGCTGTTGACCCATGTATTCGTAACCTGCAATTGCCATGCGCGCCACCCAAAAGAACATAATTTCGGGAGCGGTAACGAGGTCGTTGGTGGGGTAATAATAATTGATTTCAGGATTGTTGGGCTGTGTGAGACCATTGAAAACCGAGATGGGCCACAACCAGCTGGAGAACCAGGTGTCGAGGACGTCTTCGTCTTGACGCAACTCTGAGGCACTTATTGCCCTACCCGCCTTTTCTGAAGCAAGTACAAGCGCTTCTTCTTGGGTTTTGGCGACAACGTAGTCTGCAGGGCGATCGCTGTAGTACCACGCAGGAATGCGATGACCCCACCAAAGTTGGCGTGAAATACACCAATCTTTGACGTTTTCCATCCAGTGGCGGTAGGTATTTTTGAATTTGTCAGGGTGAAATTGAATGTTGCCGTTCATGACGTTTTCTAGCGCCGGCGCAGCAAGTTCTTTCATCGAGACAAACCATTGCAAAGACAATTTAGGCTCAATTACAGCATTGGTGCGCTCAGAGAAGCCTACTTTGTTAATGATATCTTCGGTTTTGACCAAAAAACCTTTATCGTGGAGTTCTTTTTCGATTTCACGACGGACTTCAAAGCGGTCTTTGCCTTGGTAATGCACACCATGTGCATTGAGCGTGCCGTTGTCGTTGAAAAGATCGATGCTTGGTAAATTGTGTTTTTGACCAAGTTCGTAGTCATTGGGGTCGTGGGCAGGAGTAACTTTGAGGCAACCTGTTCCAAAATCTTTGTCGACGTAAGTGTCAGCAATGACAGGGATTTCACGATTGATCAGCGGCACCATGACGGTTTTACCAATTAATTTTTGGTAGCGTTCGTCTTCGGGGTGTACGCAAATGGCGGTGTCGCCAAGGATGGTTTCCGGACGTGTTGTGGCTATTGTAAGCCATTGATCTGACTCGCCAACTACTTGATAGCGAACGTAAAATAGTTTTGAATTGACCTCTTTGTAATTGACTTCTTCATCGGAAAGCGCAGTAAGCGCTTCTGGGTCCCAGTTGACCATTCGAACGCCGCGGTATATTTTGCCTTTTTGAAAAAGATCGATAAAAACATTGATGACGGACTGTGAGTATTCGGGGTCCATGGTGAAGTGTGTGCGTTCCCAGTCGCAAGAAGCGCCCAAACGCTTGAGTTGCTCAAGAATGATACCGCCATGTTTTTCTTTCCATTGGAAAGCATGCGCAAGAAATTCATCGCGGGTGAGGTCTGATTTTGAAATGCCTTCCGCTTTGAGTTTTTGTACAACTTTAGCTTCGGTGGCAATAGAAGCGTGATCTGTGCCGGGCACCCAACAAGCATTTTTACCGAGCATACGGGCACGGCGCACTAAGACGTCTTGGATGGTATTATTGAGCATGTGACCCATGTGCAAAACGCCGGTTACATTTGGCGGCGGAATGACGATGGTGTAAGGCTCGCGGTGATCAGGAGTGGAGTGGAAATACCCTTTATCTAACCAGTATTGATACCATTTTTCTTGCGCAAGTTGCGGTTCGTATGTTTTTGCAATCTCCATGTCTTCTTCTTAAAGATGCAAAGATAGCAAATATCTGAGCGCGCGCGGCGGTCTCTAGTTGGTTACCGGAGAATCTGAAGGGGTCAGGACGGTGCCTTTGATCGTCAGAACAATTGGGTCGCCGACATTCGAAAAAACGGTAATGGTTTTGGTGAAAGCCCCAACACGCTTGGTGTCGTAATGCACTTTAATGACGCCTTTTTTGCCTTTTCTGATAGGTGTTTCGGGACGATCTGCAGCGGTACAACCACAACTTGTTTGCACATTGGTAATAACAGCAGCTTTTTTGGAAGTGTTTTTAAATTCAAAAACAAAGAGGTCCTCGGAGCCATATGGGATGTCTTGACGCTCGATTTCTAGTACAGCAAAACGAAGTGCTGGCTGGGTTGCTTTTTTACTTTTATCGGTTGTTTGAGCGAAAAAAACTTGCGAAAAAACAAGCAAAAGGGAAAGATGTAAGAATTTCATAGGTGGAAAATTAAAGCGAACAATGAATAAGAATTGAATTTAAAAGAACAATGATAAAAACAAACCAAAGCAATGATTTAAAATTAACACTTTTTTAGCATGATGCTACTTTACTTCTTGCTTGATGCTCTTTTTACCTAGAATTGGGCTAATAATTCAGCGAGCCCGATGTAGGTCTCATTGAGTCTGTTTTTCCATTCCGATTGTGCGAGCCAAAAAACAGCATCTATGCCTTCTTCTGCTTGAGGCTTGAGTTCTAAAGAACCTTGATACCGCATGTGAAACCAATGGTTTTGCTTGAAAACCGAGCGTTCTTTGAACGAATACACATGAAATGTAGATCTCAGTGGAGCAAGGCATTCAAAAGATCCGTTTAAACCCGTTTCTTCCTGAACTTCGCGAATTGCAGCATCTATTATTCCTTCTCCCTTTTCAATTTTTCCTTTTGGCAGGTCGAAATGGTCAAAACGATGGATCCATAAATAGGCGTCTTCATTGGCATTTTGAACCAAGGCGCCTGCTGTTTGTATAAATTTGAAGGCTTTAAAAAAGGAACGCATTGTTTTTTGAGGGTCCTTGCTCAGCACCTGAAAAGAAGCAGATTCTTCAAACTTTTCAGAAAGTGCTTCAAAAGAAAGTGGGGCTGAACCTTGCCAATGTGGTAAATCTTCAGCTTTATCTGTAAAGATGATGTAGTTGGTTTCGAGGAAAACTTTGTATTTTTGCGGCATGAATGTGAACAAAGATTTGAGCCTAAAGGTAGCAGAATTGCTCCTTAAAACAAAAGCAGTGCGTCTTCAACCCGACAAACCCTTCACTTGGGCTTCTGGTTGGAAATCTCCAATTTATTGCGACAACCGCATTACGCTTAGTTTTCCGGAGGTGCGCACACACATTCGCCAAGGTTACGCTCAAACCATTCTAGACAACTTCGGCAAACCTGATGTAATTGCAGGCGTAGCCACCGGAGGCATCGCACAAGGCGCGCTGATCGCTCAAGAACTCGGCTTGCCATTTATTTATGTACGTAGTGCAGCCAAAGGCCACGGCATGGAAAACCTGATCGAAGGCGCTTACCAAGAAGGGCAACGTGTTGTGGTTATCGAAGACCTCATCTCTACTGGCGGAAGCAGCCTCAAAGCAGTTGAAGCCTTGCGCGCTGGTGGCCTGGACGTCAAAGGACTTATCGCCACCTTTACATACGGTTTTACGCTTGCCGAAGAACACTTTAGCGCGGCCAACTGCCCGCATGTTTGCCTAACCGACTACAGTACACTCATCGATGTAGCGACCAAAACCAACTACGTCAGCGAAACCGACGAAGCAACCCTCAGAGCTTGGCGCAATAGCCCAAGTACCTGGATGCAAGACAACCAATAAACCCACAAATGCTGACACTCAAAAGCCAAGAATTTGACCTTGCGGCAAGCTCAAATCACGTACTTGACTTTTTGTCTGACACCAAAAACTACGCTGTGCTCTTGCCCGCAAAT
>JAIXXP010000068.1 GCA_027490665.1 Cryomorphaceae bacterium
AAGTACCTTGCGCTCGTCGAGGTCAGGGTTTTTGTACAAAATACGATAAGTGTACATGCCTGTTGGCGCCTGAAGAGCATCTTGGCCGTATGTGCCATCCCAGCCAACAAGTGCATTGTGACTTTCAAATATGACTTCACCCCAGCGATTGTAAACCGTGAATTCGTAATTCTGAGGGTCATAGCCAGAATAGAAGACCGGACAAAAAACTTGGTTGTTTTGGTCGCCATCAGGCGTAAAGCTATTTGGTATGTAAAGCAACTCATTGTATTGGTAGCCAATGCTTATGGAGGTGGCGTCTGCACATTGTAAATCTGTAAGCGCAGTGAGTGTGATGGTATATCCGTTCATGGTATTTTGAAATACGTGTGAAGGTTCGAAGTCATAAGCAAATTGTCCGTCGCCAAAATCCCAGACGTAGTTGGTGGCGCCAAGCGAAAGGTTTGAGAACATCACGTATTGTGCTTCTTGGGTAAATACACTGATGGGTGATTCGAAATCTGCAACTGGGAGGTCTTCAACGTAGATGTAAGCTAATTCGGTATGGGTGTCGTAGCAACCAAATGAAGTGGTGGATGCCAAACTGACATCGAAGGTGCCGCCGTTAGGGAATACAATTGTTGGCGCGTTGCCAGATGCTGATAGGCTGTTACTCGTTGACCAACTATAGGTGGCATTTGTGGCGTCGTCTGCGGTGAGGCTTACGGCGAGCGGTGCACATCCTTCAATTGGTGTAGCGCTAAATGTAACGATCGGAAGTGGGTGAACAGTGACGGTGCCTGTAGCTGATAGACTAGGGCAATTGTTTAGGGTGTAGATAACGCTCAGGGTGGTATCTTGGAGTGGTGTAAATGTTTGGTTAGGCCCACCTGCAATTCCATTTGGTCCCCATGTATAAGTGCCACCAAGTAAGTTAGGTGTTGCAGTGAGGGTAACCGGGTCTGCTTCACAAATGGTTGCGCTAGTAAGCGTTACCACAGGAATTGGATTCACCGTTACTTGCGCTGTAGCTGCTGGGCTTGTACAATTATTCAAGGTATAAGTAACTGTATAATTGGAGTTTGTTGCCGGACTTATAGAGATGGTGTCGTTCGTTTCGTTGGTCGACCATAAGTAAGAGCCTCCCGGTAAGTTCGCAGTGGCAATAAGGTTGATGACATCTCCAAAACAAATGACTGCATTGTTGGTTTGAACAACAGGAATTGGGTTCACTAATACCGTGGCAGTTGTGGTATCTTGGCAACCAAGAAGGTTGTAAATGACAGTGTAGGTAGTGGTAGCTGCTGGGCTTACGGTAATACTGGCGCTTGTTGCGGCCAAAGGAGCCCATGCGTATGTCCCTCCTGCGAGATCTACGTTTGTGTTGAGTGTTGTTGAACCGCCAAAACAAATAGTGTCATTAGCACTGGTAATTACCGGATAAGGTTTTACTACGATTGTTCCGCTTACACTTGGGCTCACACAGCCATTTGCACTTGTAAAAACCACGCTGTAATTGGTTGTTACTGTTGGGGCCGCAACAAGTGTGGCGCTTGTAGAACCATTGCTCCATAGATAGCTCCCTCCGGCACTTACGTTATTGACAAAAAGTGTCCCGTTTGAGCCCACACAAACTGAGTCAATAGTAACGGATGGCTGAGGTGTTGGTTCTACCGTTACGGTCACGTTGCTTGTACCTGTACAGCCTGCTGCTGTGTAATCTACTGTGTATGTTGTAGTAGTCGATGGTGACACGGTTAAACTTGGGCCTGTGCCTAATGGTGTTCCGTTCAAGGACCAACTATAGGTGCCGCCGGCAACAGCTGAGCTAGCAGTTAAAGTACCGCTTGCTCCAGAACAAATAGTAATCGGGCTGGCAGTTACCGTTGGGCCTGGATTAACGGTCACGGTGGTGGTGGCGTTGACTGTTCCGCAGTTTGGAACCGTAAGTGTTACGGTATAGGTTCCGGCAGCTAATAAAGTCGGGCTTGCAATAGTTGGGTTTTGTTGGGTGGAAGTAAAGCTGTTTGGCCCCGACCAAGACCACGTGTAGTTGTTGCCGGTAGGGTTAGGAACAGCTCCAAAATTGAGCGCTTGCCCGCTACAGATGGGGCTTGTATTGGATGCCGTTAAGGTTGGTGTTTGGCAGCAGTTGATGTACATGGAAATACGGCCAATGTTGTAATTGACCTCTGACCAAATATTGGCCATAGGAGCACCTGTGCCAGCAGGGCAAGACTGCATACCACTGCGTTGTAGGGTAGTATTGAATCCGTTGATACTTGTTACAAAATTTGCTGGTCCGTAACTATTGACACAATTGGCCCCTCTAGCGCCATATACACCGATGATTTCGCCAGCGGCTACCGGAATATTACAAGCAATTACTTGCGTAGCTGGCGCATTTGAAATGGTGAATAATTGAATAAAATTGTTGGTGGTGCCGGCAAAAGCAGGTGGTGGGCCAGCTGTAAAGCGCACAACGCGTATGGTTTGTGTCCCTGTTGGGTTTGCATCGGGTGGGATATATAAACCACAAATAGTGAAGCTAGTAGGTGCCGTGAAGTGATACCCTCGGATCATGCTTGTGAAAGTAGTCGTTTGTGCACCAACACTTATCGGGGTACCCTGCGCAAGGGTAAGCCCTAGGAAACTGAAGTATAAGGATACTAATAGTAGTAGTTTTTTCATTTATCTTATCAAGTTAACGTGACCTTTGATGGTCTGGCGTTTGTCTAAAGACGGAACTTTTATGGTTATCAAATAAGTATACGTTCCATTTTGGGCTGGGTTGCCTTGCATACCATAAGAACCATCCCAACCTATTTCAGGGTGAAGAGATTCAAAGATGATTTCTCCCCAGCGGTTGTAAATGAGCATTTGGTAATTATATGGATCAATACCGTATGTAAATATAGGCAGAAAGGTTTGATTGAATTGGTCTCCGTCAGGAGAAAATGTATTTGGAATATAGTAGACTAAGCCTGGATCAAATCCAATGTAAAGAGACGTTGAATCTGAACAACCCAAACTCGAAAATGCGTAGAGTATGACATCGACCCCTTCATTTTCTACCTGAAAAATATGGCTAGGACCTATTTCGTTAGAGCTTGCACCATCGCCAAAATCCCAAACGTAACTGCTCGCTCCAACTGAAGTATTTAAGAAGTCTAGTTCTTGATTTGGTTCGGTAAATACTTCAGAGGATGGTTCAAATGCCGCAATGGGATAGTTTTCAACGGTGATAAGGTTCGCAATTGTTGTTGTGCTGGCACAACCATTTAAGGTGGTGGTCAGAGAAACAGTATAATTGCCATTGGTATTAAAAATTAGATTGGCTTGCTCACCGCTGGCTGTTAATTGGTTGCTGGTTTGCCAAGAATAAGAAGCGTTATTGCTCACGTCTGCACTGAGATTAACAAGCAGTGGAACACAGCCCTCTGTGACATCAGCGGTAAAAGTACTAATTGGCAATGGTAAAACAGTGACAGTGGCTTGAAGCGTATCTGAAGAACAACCATTGAGTACATTGAATACTTGAAGGGTGGTATCTTGCTGCGGTGTGAAGGAATTAGTTGAGCTACCCTGGGCACTATTTGGCCCCCAATAAAACGTACCAGAAGGGGTGGCATTTGCAATTAAAGTGACACTATTTCCGGCGCAAATTGTTTGGTTACTTACTGTAATGTTTGGGACTGGAAGCACAGTGATAGTGGCGTTTGCAGGAACTGAACTACAGCCATTGACAGTATAGACTAAAATATAGTTTGTTGTTGAAGTTGGACTTAAGGTTTGAAAGCTGGAAGTGTTGCCGTTAGACCAAATATAGGTGCCGTTTGGTAAATCAACAAAAGCGCCGATGGTCCCAATTTCACCACTACAAATGATGTCATTTTGGGTAAGAACTTGAGGTACAGGCTTCACTATAATACTCGCGGTAGCGGTATCTGCACAACCCAATACACTATAAATGACTTGGAAAGCATTCGTCGTATTGAGCGTTTGGCTCAAGTTTGCTTGGTTGTTGGTTGTTGCCACCCAATTATAGCTACCTCCGGGAATAGAAACCTGTGTGGTTATCGTTCCAATATTTCCCGCACAGATGGTGTCGTTTTGGGCACTTATGACCGGGTATGGATTGACAATTACCGTTTGTGTAACAGGATTAGCACATAAGCCTGAAGTCGGTGTAAATGTGTATGTCGTTGTGGAATTAAAGTTAGGTGCAGGATTCCAAGAGCCAGTTACAGCATTAGTTGATGTTGTTGGAAGCACAAATGGCGTACCAGCACAAATTGGTCCGATAGCATTAAAAGTCGGGGTGGTATTTGCTTGCTGACTAATTGTAATGGTTTCTGTATCTGTACAGCCATTTGCAGCTGTAGCCGTAACGGTATAGGTTCCTGGCGCACTGATAGTCAAATTATTTGTACTTGCAAGAACGGTGGTTCCATTAGACCAACTATAACTTACGCCACCGCTCGCGTTGAGTAAAATGGATGTGGTATTGCAATTGAGATTAATTGTTCCTGTGGTATTTTGTATAAGCGCAACAGGAGGTGTAATATTTTGAGAAATGACAATTACTTCGGTATCGATGCATCCATTTAAACCAGTTGCTGTAAGCGTATAAGTGCCCGGTGTTGTAATGGTTGTTGTGCTCGTTGTGGAGATGGTGGCTGCACCACTAGACCAAGTATACGTATTGCCACCACTACCATTCAATGTAAGTGAAGGAGTACTACAGGTCAGTACTTGTGTATTTGGGCTAGTCAAAATTCCTGCAGTAGGTATCGAAATATCTTGGGTAATTGTTATGCTCGTGGTGGCGGCACAGCCATTTTGGTCAAGAACTGCAAGCGAATAAATTCCGGGTAAGGTTGCGGAAATAGAAGATCCTGTTGAAATAGGAATGATGCCATTGGACCAAGCAAATGAACCGCTACCTACGGCATTTAGATTTATAGAAGTTTGAGTACAGTTTAAGACAGTTGAATTTGTGGCATTGACAATACTGACGGTAGGCAATGAATTAACGACAATTGAAGTAGTTGCGGGAAGCGCACAAAGACCAGCGGTTGGAGTAAATGTATAAGTTGTAGTTTGTAAGTTATTTGGCAATGGAGTCCATGATCCTGTAATACCTTCTAATGATGTGGTTGGGAGTGTAGGTAAGGTCCCACCTGAACAGATAGCTGGAATTGCAGAAAAATTGGGGGTAATATTTGGACTAACTATCAGGACGCCATTTACATTAGTGGTACCATTCCAGAAACCTCCGCCAGTTGAATTGTAGCCACCGTATACTGTACAACCATTATAGGTGTAGCTAAATGCATAGTAGTAAGTTCCTATTGATAGGTTGCTTAAAGTTGCTTGATATTCGTCGTTGTTCGGATTCACTAATGAAGCTGGATTGTAAGTTGCACTACTCCATGCACTTGGCGGCCATGTTGCCGGATTTGAATCTATCGTATTAATTCCGAATTGAACGCTGATCCCTGCACCTTGCCCAGCTGTTTGAGTGAGTCCGGGTTCAAAAACTTGCCCATAAATGGTTATGCTACTTCCTTCACAAATTGAACTTGTTCCGGGTGCTTGAATATTAGCAAAATCAAGCCCATTAATTTGAGTGGCAGAAATAGTGCTATTTGCGCTACATCCACCAATTGTATATTGAACATTGTAGTTAGTTGTTGCGCTTGGGCTGACTGTTATTGTATTTGTAGTTTGCCCGCCTGGAGTCCAAAGAAAGGCGCCACCGCTCGGTGTTCCGTTGGCGCTTAACGTTACTGAAGAACCCGGACAAAATGTTTGTGCTGTACCAGAAACCGAAGGCGTTGGGTTGACAGTTACGACTACTTGATCTTGACTTGTACAAGTACCTTGAGTTGCAGTGAGGGTATACGTTGTGGTTATAGATGGGCTAGCAATTGGATTGAGAATATTTGTAGAGCTTAGACCGGTTGCTGGAGTCCACGAAAAAGTAAGCGGCAAATTACTTCCCGAACCGCTTCCAATTGAGGCAAGGCCTGCCAACTGAACAGATCCTCCAGCGCATAGAACAAGGTCATTGCCGGCATTCACAATTGGATTGGTACATGTTGTGGTCGGACAACTAGTAAAGTAAGAAACAGTAGCAGTGCCAAACAGTGGATTACAAAAAAACTGTGAAAGCTGTATGCTGTAAGCACCACTTGTAGTACAAAGCCAAACGGCATTGGTTTGTAAAAAACCACATTGGTCGTCCCAGCCTTGTACCAAACCGCCGGCAGCATTATAAATTCTTAAATAGGTATCTACACTACTCAGGCCACAAGTTGCAAAGGTATAAGTACAGCCAGCTGTAGCTGTAAAGGTAAAAACCGGTGCTGTACCTGCAGGAAAAGTAGCTGTGAATTGTGTAGTGGTTGTGGGCGTAATTGCCGTAAAACTCGTTGGAGGAGTGCAATACTGCGCCCTAAGAGAAGCCCCAAATAACAATATAAAGAATAAAAACGTTAGCCAAAAACGCATAGAGTGTAGTAGTTCAGATTTAGTACTGTTTAAGTTAACAAATCAGAAACGGAAATTGTGCTAGCGCGTTGCCTGTTTAAATTTAAAAAGGCTTATCTAATCAAGTTAACGTGGCCTGTGATGGTTTGGCGTTTGTCTACAGAAGGCACTTTTATGGTAATCAAGTATGTATATGTTCCATTTTGAGCTGGGTTGCCTTGCGTTCCATAAGAACCATCCCAACCAAATTCAGGGTTTAATGATTCAAAAATCACTTCTCCCCAACGGTTGTAGATGAGTAATTGGTAGTTGTATGGATCTATACCAGATGTAAAGATAGGCAGGAAGGTTTGATTGAATTGGTCTCCGTCAGGAGTAAATGAGTTTGGAATGTAATAGACCAATCCTGGGTCAAAGCCTATGTAGAATGCTGCGGTGTCTACACAGCCCAGATTTGAATAGGCGTAAAGCACAACTGTTGTTCCTTCATTTTCAACTTCAAATAGATGTGTTGGCGCTTCGTCATTAGATGAGCCTCCATCACCAAAGTTCCATACGTAACTTGTGGCCCCAACTGAACTATTCCAGAACGAAAGCGACTGATTCGGCTCCGTGAATATTTGCGAAGAAGGTTCAAATGCTGCGATTGGGTAATTATCTACGGCAATCATATTTGAAATAGTAGTTGTACTTGTACAGCCATTCAGAGTAGCCGTAAGAGAAACATTAAATGAACCATTTATGTCAAACTCGAGATTGGCTTGGGCTCCTGTGGCAGTCAATTGATTGCTTGTTTGCCAAGTGTAAGATGTATTGTTACTGACATCGGCACTGAAATTAACGTTTAATGGTACGCAACCTTGTAGTACGTCGGCGCTAAATGTACTAATAGGCAAAGGCAACACGGTAACGATTGCTTGAATGGTATCCGAAGAGCAGCCGTTCAGTATATTGAAGACCTGTATGGTTGAGTCTTGAGAAGGGGTAAATGCATTGGAAGCAATTCCTTGCACTGCATTAGTCCCCCAATAGTAAGTGCCGGCCGGATTCGCAACTGCTTGCATAGTAACTGGATCTCCGAAGCAAATGGTTTGGTTGTTCATGGTGATACTCGGAACAGGATTCACCGTTAAGGTGGCACTTACAGGCATAGATGTACAACCAGCTAAGGTATAGGTGACATTTTGAGAGGTAGTAGATAGTGGGTTCAAGGTAATGGTGTCATTGGTGCTGCCATTAGCCCAAAGGAATTGGCCATTAGGTAAGTTGGCACTGGCAGTTAAAATACCTGTTTGCCCCGCGCAAATAGTGGCATTTTGAACTTGGACAACAGGTACTGGATTTACAATGACTTGTGCAAATGCCGTATCTGTGCATCCAGCCAAGTTATAGATTACAGTATAAGTGCTTGTTGTATTCGGCGTTGCGGTTAGATTAGCTTGGGTGTTTGCAATACCAACCCACGTGTAGGTTCCACCCACAAGATTGATTTGTGTAGTTATTGTCCCTGTGCTGCCTGCGCAAATGGTATCGTTTACTGCTGTAATACTTGGATACGGGTTCACTGTTACAGTCATAGTTGCAGTATTAGCGCAAAGTCCTGTGTTGGGCGTAAACGTATATGTAGTAGTAGCGTTGAGGTTTGGCGCAGGGCTCCAGCTTCCGTTCACACCATTGTTAGAAGTTGTTGGCAAGTTAATTGCTCCACCGGTGCATATCGCAGCAATTGGTGTGAAAGTAGGGTTGGTATTTGCTTGATACGAAACGGACAAAACTTCTGTATCGATACAGCCATTGGCTGCGGTTGCTGTTACCGTGTAAGTCCCTGCGGTAGTCACTTGTAATGCAGCAGTATTTCCAAGGTTGGCAGTACCGTTAGACCAAGAATAGGAAACACCACCACCTGCTGTTAAAGTGATACTAGTGGTATTGCAATCTAAAACAGTTGTTGTTGCACCATTAGTTATGGAGGCTGTTGGAGCAACGATGTTTTGGGTAATCACAATCTGTTCTGTATCAGTACAACCATTTGCAGCCGTAGCAGTTACGGTGTAGGTGCCAGGTGTGGTAATGGTTAATGCGGCTGCAGTTCCTACCACACTTGTTCCGTTGGACCAAGAATAAGTACTGCCGCCATTAGCATTCACTGAAATGCTCGTTTGCGAACAGGTAAGAACAGTTGCGTTAGAAGCATTGAAAATACCAGCCACAGGCGCAGTAATGTTTTGTGTAATTGTAGTACTCGCTGTTGACGTACAGCCATTTGCACCCGTTACAGTTACGGTATAGGTGCCCGGGGAAGTAACTGCCAATGTTGCAGAAGTGCCTATAATTGTTGATCCGTTGGACCACGAATAACTAGTTCCACCACTGGCCGTGAGGTTAATTGTTGTAGTGCTGCAGGTAAGTATGCTTGTAGCTGGCGAACTGGTTATGGTTGCAGTTGGCGCAGCAATGTTTTGGGTAACGGTTGAGTTTACTGTACTAGAACAGCCGTTGGTACCAGTAACGGTAACGGTGTAGGTGCCAGGAGTAGTGACAGAAATATTGGCTTGGGTACCTAGGTTGGTCCCTGCAGAAATCCAAGAATAAGAACCTCCTCCAGATGCGGTTAGTGCAATACTGGTTGTGGTACAAGTCAATACAGCTGGGCTTGGAACACTTGAAATTGCTGCTTGAGGCGCCGTAATATTTTGGGTAATTGTAGTTGCGCTCGTACTTGTACATCCGTTTGTGCTTGAGGTTACGGTAACGGTGTAGGTGCCGGGTGTGGTGACAGTTAAGTTTGCAGCGGTTCCAACAATGGTAGAGCCGTTGGACCAAGAATAAGTGCCGCCGCCAGTTGCTGTAAGACTGATGCTCGTGAGTGAGCAGGTCAATTGCGTTGCAGCTGTATTATTGGTAATTGCCGAAGTTGGTGCCGTAATATCTTGGGTGATACTCAATTGTTCTGTATCAATACAGCCATTTGTTCCGGTTACTGTAACCGTATAGGTACCTGGAGAGGTAAGGCTTAATGCTGCGTTTGTTCCAACAACACTAGTTCCGTTTGACCACGAGTAAGTGGTTCCACCACTTGCAAGTAAGGATATATTCGTTTGGCTACATGTGAGTAATGTTGAAGCAGTATTGTTGGTGATCATAGCCGTAGGAACTGCGATATTTTGAGTAACAGTATAGTTGATGGTTCCTAAGCAACCGTTGGCTTCAAGAATATTTAAGGTATAGATTCCGGGTGTGTTTACCACAAGGTTAGCTACGTTTCCTGTTCCTGATATAGGGCCATTGCTAATAACGGTGGTTCCGTTTAACCAAGTTGCTGTACCGGTTCCAGTAGATGAACTTCCTGTTAAGGTAATACTGGTATTACTGCAAGTCAGTACGCCATTTGCCGTTGCCGCAATGCTCACTGTTGGAGCTTGGTTATTTTGTGTAATGGCAGTTGCTGCTGTCGCTGTACAGCCGTTGGCTCCTGTCACGGTAACCGTATAGGTACCAGGATTCGTAATGCTAATTGTTGCGCCAGTACCAATATTACTTATACCATTACTCCAAGAATAGCTACCGCCGCCTGAGGCAGTTAAGGAAAGCGCACTGTTGGTACAAGACAACATCGTCGTATTTGGGTTAGCTATAATTGCAGCTATTGGTGCTGAAATGTTTTGTGTAATGACTTCAGCTGATGTTGCTGTACAACCATTTGCACTTGTCACTGTTACTGTGTATGTACCTGGGCTCGTTACGTTTAAAGAGGCAGTTGTCCCTACAATAGTAGTGCCGTTAGACCATGAATAGGTGCCTCCGCCTGTTGCAGTGAGGTTAATGCTTGTTTGAGAACAAGTAAGAATTGTTGTATTTGCGCTATTTGTAATGGCAACTATCGGCGCTGCAATCGTTTGAGTTATCGTTGTGCTTGCTGTTGCCGTACAACCATTTGCACCCGTTACAGTGACAGTATAGGTGCCCGGAGTATTCACGCTGAGTGCTGCATTTGTTCCAACGACACTAGTTCCGTTAGACCAAGAATAACTTGCCCCTCCAGTTGCATTTAGGTTGATACTCGTTGTAGTACAATTGAGTGTTGTTGTATTCGTTGTATTGTTGATTATGACCGTTGGAGCAACAATATTTTGGGTAATTGTGGTGTTTGCCGTTGAAGTACAACCATTGGCACCTGTTACAAGAACCGTATAAATTCCTGGGGAGCTTACGTTTATACTTGCGTTACTGCCAAGATTTGTAGTGCCGTTCGACCAAGTATAAGAAATTCCTCCACTTGCGGTTAGGGCAATAGATGTTGTACTGCAAGTGAGTATATTGGTTTGTGGATTTGCTGTAATTAAGACTGGCGGCACTTGCGTATTTTGGGAAATAACGATACTCGAAGTTGCAGTACAACCGTTTGATCCTGTTACAGTAAGAAAATATGTTCCTGGTGTGGTGACGGAAATTGTTGCACTATTCCCAAGGTTGGTTGCGCCTTGTGACCAACTGTAAGTGCCGGTTCCACTCGCAGATAAAATGATGTTTGTAGTAGTGCAAGTAAGGGTATTATTTGGTACGTTGCTCGTAATACTTGCAGTTGGTGTATTCGTATTTTCTGTAATAGTGTAGCTCGCCGTATTTGCACATCCGTTTGCCCCAATGACATTGACGCTGTAAGCTCCTTGTGCGTTTACTATAATACTAGCGCTTGTTCCGAGTAAGGTGCCATTAGACTCCCATTCGTAAGTACCTCCGCCTGTAGCGGTGAGGGTAATCGAGGTAATCGTACAATTGATAACCGAACCATTTGAAGAACTGATATTCACCACAGGTAAGGTAATGTTTTCAGTAATGCTGATGCTCGATGTATTGGTACAGCCGTTTGCTCCGGTAGCGGTAATGGTGTAGGTTCCGGGTGTAGTTATGCTGAGTGCCGCATTGACCCCAACATTTGTTGTACCGTTGCTCCAAGAATAGGATGCTCCTCCTGTTGCGATGAGGTCAATGGATGTAGTTGCACAAGTAAGCACCGTAGTTGTACTCGAATTTGTAATGTTTACTGTTGGCAGGGTAATGTTTTGGGTGATGACTTGATTTACAGAAGAAGTACAACCATTTGCACCGGTAACTGTAACCGTATATGTACCGGGGCTTGTTACAGTGATGCTTGCGCTTGTTCCGACGGTTGTTGTGCCGTTACTCCAAGAGTAGGTACCACCGCCTGTTGCTGTTAAGGTGGCGGAAGTTGTGACACAAGTAAGTTGTGTCGCTGAGGTGCTGATCCCAACTACCGGTGCAGTTATGTCTTGGGAGATGTTTAAACTTGACGTTTCAGAACAGCCAGCAGTATTTGTAACTGTAACGGTATAGTTTCCAGGAGAGTTGACAGCTAAATTTGAACTTGTTCCGACAACGCTAGCTCCGTTAGACCATGAATAGGCACCACCGCCCGTTGCCGTTAAGGAAATACTCGTTTGGGCACAAGTGAGTTGGGTTGCATTCGAGTTATTTGTAATGCCAGGGGTTGGTAGCGCATTGACAGTGATGGTCATGGTGGTACTTGTAGCGCAAACTCCTGCTGTAGGTGTAAAAGTATAAGTTGTAGTTGTGGTGTTGTTCAGTGCTGGAGACCAAGTTCCGCCGATACCATTGGTTGAACTTGAAGGTAGTGCATTTAAGGTACTGCCAGCACAAATGGCTGCTACTTGATTAAAAGAAGGAGTGGTGTTAGCTGAAACAGTTACTACCCCATTGATATTGGTGCTACCATTCCAAAAACCTCCACCTGTGGGGCTGTAACCTCCGTAAACAGTACATCCATTATAGGTGTAACTAAAAGCATAATAATAAGTACCTGGCGTCAGACCCGTTAATGTTCCTGAGTATTCGTCGTTATTTGGATTGACAGAAGAGAAAGGGTTGTAGGTCGCGTTAGACCAAGCGCTTGCAGGCCATGTAGCTGGATTTGTATTTGCTGTAGACAAACCATAAGAGACAGTAATTCCAGCTGCTTGTCCAATTGGGTTGGTTAAGCCGTTTTCAAAAACTTGACCAAATATGGTGAGTGATTGACCCTGGCAAATTGAAGAGGTGCCTGGAAATTGAATATTGGCCCAATCTAAGGTGTTGGCTAAGGTAGCGGTACCAGTTGTGGTACCCGCCGGACAGCCAGGTAGGCTGTAACTGACATTATAGGTTGTAGTCCCCGTTGGGCTAACGGTGATTGCATTTGTAGTTTGCCCACCTGGAGACCAACTAAATGAACCACCACTTGGCGTTGCTGTAGCGGTGAGTGTAACGCTCGACCCTGGGCAGAACGTAACGGGAGAAACGCTCACACTTGGGCTCGGTGCCACCGTAACTGTTCCTGTAGCGCTTGCAGATGAACAGCCGTTGAGTGTATAAACAACACTGTAATTAGTCGTGCTTGTTGGGCTCACGTTGATCGTGCTGGTGGTCTGGCCACCAGGGCTCCAAAGATAGGTTCCGCCCGGCGTACTCGGTGTAGCTGTGAGGGTTGCCGTTTGACCAGAACAAATAGTTGCTGAATTTACACTCGCTGTTGGAGGCGAACCAACTGTAACCGTGACTTGATCTTGGTTGGTGCAGCCATTGGCAGTTGCAGTTAGTGTATAGGTTGTTGTTGTTGTTGGGCTGGCGTTGGTAGTGAGTGTATTTGTACTCGACAAAGTAGCACTAGGGCTCCAGGTGACTGTTGGTGTAACCGTACCCGCGCACCCTGCAATTGGTAGCGCTATTGTTTGCCCACCTGTTAAGATGGCAATTCCGCCGCTAATGGAAGTGCCGGTGAGTCCGCCGCAAAGAATGTTGTAGCCTGCAACGTTGGAATTGGAAGGACCTTGTGTTTCTAAATTGAAAGTATAAGGTGCATTTGTCGGATTGCTAATGGTAATGGTATTATTAGACCCAGCTGCATAGGGGCCACCAGAACCAAGAACTGTACCGAGTGAATTCGTGAGTGTCCATGTTGTTTCATCGAGGTTGCTACCGCTAAATAGGTTAACAGTGATATCTCCGGTAAAGCCACCTGTAGCGCTTGCGGTACCATTAAGTGTTGTTGATCCTTGACCAGCACACAAAGAAACATCAGGCCCGGCGTTCACGGTTGGCAAAGGGTTTACATAAACAGTGACTTGGTCTTGTCCGGAGCAAGATCCTTGTGTTGCTGTGAGTGTGTAGGTTGTAGTTGTGGTGGGGCTCGCTGTTGGGTCCAGGATATTAGTAGCACTCAGGGCTGTTGCCGGGCTCCAAACGTAGGTAATTGGTGCAGTGCTGGTTGACCCAGTACAAGAAGCGACTGAAACAGTAGTTGAAAGGCAAGGCCCAACAGAACCAGAAGACACGCTGGTTCCATTGCACGTAATATTGTAATTGGCGGTGTTGTCACAGATGGTCCCGAGCGTTTCAAGATAGAAACTGTAAGGCCCCGTACCTGGAGTGGCAATTGTAATTGTGTTAGTTGACCCCAAAGCGTATGGACCTCCTGAACCCACTTGGGTGCCGCTTGCATTGGTGAGTGTCCATGAAACCATATCAAGCCATCCCGCACCGCTAATTGTCACTACCATGACACCACCACTACCACCAGTAGAACCACTACCTGCGGTTACGGTTCCTGAAAGTTGACCTGATGCACCCTCACAAATGATGATATCGCTACCCGCATTGACAACAGGGTTGGTGCAAGGCGGTGTTGGGCAGCTCACTGAATAAGACATAGTTGCAGCGCCTAAAAGCGGTCCACAAACATATTGGGAGAGTTGTATGCTATAGGCTCCATTTGCAGGGCAAGTCCAAACTGCGTTGGTTTGAAGACCACATTGATCATCCCAGCCTTGAAGTAAAGTAACAGCGGAGTTATAGATGCGTAAATAGGTGTCTACCGAACTGAGGCCACATGTTGTAAAAGTATATGTACATCCAGCATTACCAGTAAATGTAAAAACAGGCGCTGTTCCGGCAGGGAAAGTTGCGGTATTTTGGGGAGTACTGCTTGGCGTAATTGCAGTTGTGCTTGTGGCAGTTGTGCAATACTGAGCATGGGTATTAATTACCAAAGCAAGCATAAGCCCTATAAAGGCAATGAAGCGCATTTTAGTAGTAGTGTTTCGTTAGTTTAGTTTTAGCATGCTAAATTTAGCAAAACCATAACGAAATACCAACTAATGCGTTGCCTTTTAAACAAATTAAAAAGGCTTCCGAAGAAGCCTTAATTTAAAAGTCGAATGTATCCATGAATTTGGTAGTGAAGTTACCGGCATTAAAATCCGGGTTATCCATGAGTTTTTGATGGAAAGGAATGGTGGTTTTAACCCCGCCAATCACGTATTCGCTCAGGGCGCGCTTCATTTTTAAGATGGCTTCTTCGCGGGTTTGTGCGACAACAATTAATTTAGAAATCATGGAGTCGTAGTAAGGCGGAATAGAATAGCCAGCGTATACGTGAGCGTCGATGCGCACGCCATGGCCTCCTGGGCAGTGGTAATCAGTAATTTTGCCTGGACTCGGACGAAAATCTGCGTATGGATCTTCGGCATTGATGCGACACTGAATAGCGTGCATTGTTGGGAAGTAATTTTTACCGGATATTTTTTCACCGGCAGCAATTTTAATTTGTTCCTTGATGAGGTCAAAATTGATGACTTCTTCAGTAATCGTGTGTTCTACTTGAATACGCGTATTCATTTCCATGAAGTAGAAGTCGCGGTTTTTGTCAACCAAAAACTCAACGGTACCAACACCTTCATATTTTACGGCTTTTGCAGCTTTAATTGCGGCTTCACCCATTCTTTCGCGGAGTTCGTCGGTCATGAAAGGTGATGGAGTTTCTTCCACTAATTTTTGGTGACGACGTTGAATGGAGCAGTCGCGTTCAGAAAGGTGACAAGCGTTTCCGTATTGGTCTCCGGCAATTTGAATTTCGATGTGGCGCGGCTCTTCAATGAATTTTTCCATGTAGATACCGTCGTTTCCAAATGCTGCTCCGGCTTCTTGACGAGCGGAATCCCAAGCGGCTTCCATTTCGTCTTTTTTCCAGACAATGCGCATGCCTTTTCCACCTCCACCAGCAGTAGCTTTTAGAATAATAGGATATTTCACTATTTCAGCCGTCGCAAAAGCGTCGGCTAAGTCCTTTAATAAACCTGTTGAACCTGGAATACATGGTACACCTGCGGCTATCATGGTTGCTTTTGCGGTTGCTTTGTCGCCCATTCCGGCAATTTGCTCAGGTAAGGCACCAATGAATTTGATACCGTGCTCCTGACAAACTTTAGAGAATTTTTCGTTTTCAGATAGGAAACCGTAGCCAGGATGTATGGCATCAGCGTTCGTAATTTCTGCAGCTGCAATAATGTTAGGGATGCTCAGATAAGATAAAGCGCTCGTTGGCGGCCCAATACAAACAGCTTCGTCGGCAAAACGCACAGGTAGGCTGTCTTTGTCTGCGGTAGAATAAACGGCCACCGTTTTGATGCCCATTTCTTTACAGGTGCGAATCACGCGCAGCGCAATTTCGCCGCGATTGGCAATCAATATTTTTTTAAACATGGGTTGGTTTTTAAGCTGGATCTACCAAGAATAATGGCTGATCGTAGTCTACAGGGCTCGCGTTGTCTACGAGTACTTTAACAATTTTACCAGAGATTTCAGATTCAATTTCATTGAAAGTTTTCATGGCTTCAATGATACAAACTTTGTCTCCTTTCTGAATGTTGTCGCCAACATTAACAAATGCGTCTTTGTCTGGCCCAGGTGTACGGTAGAAAGTACCGATCATTGGCGATTTAACAGTGATGTATTTGCTTTCGTCGTTGCTACTGCTATCAGTAGTATTTGCCGGAGCAGCTGTCGTTGCAACTGGCGCTGGTGCAGCAGCCACAGGAGCAGCTACCATTGGCGCCGCCTGATACATAATTGGCTCTGTTTGACTGCCTTTGATTGAAATGCGAAAACCTTCTCTTTCGATTTCAACTTTGCCGATTCCGGATTTGGATACCAACTTGATAAGGTCTTTGATCTCTTCTAAATTCATGGTCTAATTTTTTTCAAAGTTAATTTAATTATGAATTGTAGGCCCACTTGAGGTAAATAGCTCCCCAAGTGAAACCGCCACCAAATGCGGATAGGATCAGGACGTCACCTTTTTTCAGCTGACTTTCGTAATCCCATAAGCAAAGTGGCAAAGTTCCTGCGGTTGTATTGCCGTAGCGCTGAATATTGATCATGACCTTTTCTTTGGTCAGACCCATGCGGTTGGCGGTTGCATCTATGATGCGGAGGTTAGCCTGATGTGGAACCAACCAACTGACGTCGTCGCTTGTTAACTGATTGCGTTCCATAATTTCGGCAGAGACATCGGCCATGTTCGTAACGGCGAATTTGAAAACTGCTTGTCCTTCTTGTTTGACGTAGTGCAAGCGGTTTTCAACTGTTTCAATAGAAGCTGGCATGTGAGAGCCACCAGCAGGCTGCTGTAAATACTGTCGGCCGGCACCGTCGCTTCTCAAGATGAAGTCCATGACACCGTTGCCTTCTTCATTTGGCTCGAGTAACACGGCACCAGCGCCGTCGCCGAAGATAACACATGTTGTGCGGTCTTGGTAGTCAATAATGGAGGTCATTTTGTCGACACCAATGACCAATACTTTTTTGTGTTTTCCAGATTCAATGAATTGCGAACCAGTAGACAACGCATATAAAAAACCAGAACATGCCGCATTGACATCAAAACTCCAAGCGTTTTTCATGCCTACTTTATCGCAAACGATGTTGGCTGTGCTTGGAAAAGGGTGGTCAGGTGTTACCGTACCAACAATGACTAATTCTATTTCTAAAGGATCGATGCCTTTTTTCTCAAGTAAAGCTTTAACTGCTGCAGCGGCCATATCAGAACTTGCGCCATCTTTCATAATGCGGCGTTCTTTGATGCCTGTGCGGCTCATGATCCATTCATCAGAAGTATCGACCAACTTGGCTAAATCGTCGTTTGATAAAATATGTTCAGGCACATAGCCCTGAACTGCGGTAATGGCAGCGGTAATTTTACCCATGTTAGTTAAAAGCTTCGTTAATTTTTTCTGTTAGGTTTGAACTCACGACGTTGTGCGCGTGAAGAATCATGTTTTTGACGGCAATATCATTAGAAATACCGTGTCCGATAATAGCGTTTCCTTTCACTCCCAAAATAGGCGTGCCGCCGTAATTTTCATAGTTGAAGCGGTCGAAGTATTCGTCTTGGATACCGCGTTGCTTCATTAATGTAAAGATACCTTCTGCCTCCTTAAGTACGATATTGCCGGTGAAGCCATCGCAAACAATGACATCGGCAACACCTGTAAAGAGGTCGCGGCCTTCGATGTTACCCGTAAAATTGAGTTCGTCAGATTCAGAAAGTAATTTGTAGGTAGCTATTGAAAGCAAGTTGCCTTTTGAATCTTCTTCACCAATGTTGAGCAAAGCGACTTTTGGATTTTCAAGGCCTAAGACATTGGCTGCATAAACTGCGCCCAAAACAGCAAATTGATAAAGTACGTCGGACTTACAATCGGCGTTAGAGCCAACATCTAGTAACACAGATTGCCCGCCGTTGATGGTGGGCAAAGTAGAGGTGATACATGGACGAATAACACCTGGAATGGTATTGAGTTTGTACATAGCACCCACGAGCATAGCACCGGTGTTGCCGTTGCTGGCAAATACATCGATGAGTCCTTTTGCAAGCATTTCAAAACCGACAGCGATAGAGCTATTGGGTTTTTTTGGAAGTGCTCTGGTAGGATGATCGTGGTAGGTAATTACTTCAGGTGCGTGAATGATTTCAAACAACGCAGCGCTTTGACCACGACTCGCTAATTCTTTTTGAATTTGGAGTTCGTCACCAAACAAAACAATAGTGACATCATTACCCAAAGCTTGTTTGGCTAATAATGCACCATCAATTGTCGCTTGCGGAGCGAAATCGCCACCGGAGACATCAAGCCCAATCTTCATGGGAGAAAATTAGAGCTGACTAAGCCTCCTCGATGGAGTCTGTTGTTTTCTCAGCTACAACTTTTCCTTTGTAGTAGAGTTTGCCTTCATGCCAATGAGCATGGTGAAACAAGTGTGGTTGTCCAGTTGTAGGGCAAGTAGCAACATTGCTTGCAGTCGCTTTTTTGTGCGTTCTACGTTTGTCACGACGTGTGGTCGATATTCTTCGTTTAGGATGCGCCATTTTTGTTAATTTATATCTATTAATTTAAATTCTTAAGTGCAGACCACCGTGGGTCTATGTCGTCGTCTTCATCGGTTTTTGAATCGGAAGAAGGTTGTTGGTATTTGTTAATTAATTCCACCATTTCTTCATTGCAGTCGCCGTCTTCATGCACCATTTTGGCGGGTAAAGAAAGGCTGATCAGCTCATACAATGGTTGGGTTAGGTCAATTTGATAGCTTTCAGGTGCAAGAACAATAAGATTTTCATCTTCGGATTCTTCTTCTCCAAAGGTATAATAGAGGGTTAAGGCTCCTTCTATTTCTTGTGCTAATGGCTCTGAACAACGATCACAATCAGTAAAGATAAAACCATCGATTTCTAAATTAGCAATCAGCATAGTTTCTTTCTTTTCTAACTCTAGGTAGGCAATGAGCCGACCATTTTCGATGAGCGAATAAGGCAATGATTCAAAGAACGATTTGTCAATGTCGAATTCAAACTCATGGAGCCCTATCTTTAATCCTACGAAGGGTATGGCGAACGGACTTTTCATAATGAATGTTTCACTGACGAAAACGAAAGGGCAAAATTAAGGATTTATTTTGGATTTTTAAAATCAGTTGGAACGTTCTTGTTCCTTCTTTCCTTTTTCATCCTGTGAAACAGCCAATGGATTGGCGTGGATCTCCTTGAAAACCTTTCTTTTTCGGTAAATATCTACGGCTAAAAATATAGCACTTCGCAGGCTTTGTTCGTCGGCTTCCATTTTGCCAGCGATGTCAAAAGCGGTGCCGTGGTCTGGGCTTGTGCGCACAATAGGCAAGCCAGCTGTAAAATTGACGCCATCGTCGAAGCAAAGTGCCTTAAAGGCGGTTAAGCCTTGGTCGTGGTACATGGCCAATACGCCGTCAAATTGTTGACGAAGAGGCGAACCAAAAAAGCCGTCAGCAGGGTAAGGCCCAAAAGCGAGGATGCCTTTATTTTTAGCAGCTTGTATGGCAGGAATGATCGTTTGTTGTTCTTCTTCGCCAATTTTGCCGTTTTCACCGGCGTGCGGATTCAAGCCAAAAACAGCAATTCTTGGTCTAATTAACCCAAAATCTTTTTTCAAGCTTTGCTCAAATGCTTCAATTTTAGAAACGATGAGCTCTTTTTGAAGCTTGCTCGAAATGTCTTTAATTGGAATGTGTGTCGTTACCAAAGCAACGCGAAGGTTGCCAGAGACAAGTATCATTAATGCTTCTTTGGCACCGGACATCTCGGCAAGGTATTCGGTATGGCCAGGAAAATTGAAGCCTGCTTTGGCAACGTTTTCTTTTGAAAAGGGTGCAGTGACGAGCACATCAATTTTACCATCGGCGAGGTCGCGGGTAGCGGCTTCTAATGACAGCAACGCATATTTGCCACCATCGGCATTTGAGACACCTGGTTCAATTGCAACTTCTTCTTGCCAAACATTGATGATGTTCACTTTTTTCGGGTTGATGTCGGCTGCGCTCTTACATGACAAGTAATTGAATTCTTGCAAATTGAGTTGTTTCTTGTAATGCGAAATAACTTTGTTTGATCCGTAAACAACCGGAACGATATCCGTTAAAATGCGGTTATCGTGAAGTGCTTTTACGATAATTTCGGGCCCAACACCGTTGAGGTCACCGATGGTGATGCCGACTTTGATCAGGTTCTTGTTAACCGGTTCTTTGTCTTTTACCTCTCTATCTTTGGTTTCTTTTTCCATTAAATGTTGTTGGTTTTTAGAAAGTGGTAAAGCAAACGCACGCCAGCGCCGGTTCCGCCGTCGCCTTTGTAATTTTCAGCTGCGTCGAGCCAAGCTGGCCCAGCGATATCCATGTGAATGTATGGAGCACTTACAAAATGCTCTAAAAATTTGCCTGCTGAAATCATGCCTGCGTTTGGTCCTCCGATATTCTTGAGATCGGCAATTTTGGATTTCATGTGTTTTTTGTAGTCGTCCCAGAAAGGGAAGCGCACCACGCGCTCATGCACTGCATTGCCACTTTGTTCGAGTTGTTCGAATATTTGATCGGCGGCATTACCCATAATGATACTTGCTTCTGTGCCAATGGCGCGCAAAGCCGCACCAGTTAAGGTAGCTGCGTCAATAACCAACGCTGGATCAAACTTTTTAGAGTAAGCCAAGGCGTCGGCGAGTATCATGCGGCCCTCGGCATCGGTATTGAGCACCTCAACGGTGGTGCCGTCGAACATCGTAATGACATCGCCTGGCGCATAAGCGTTACCGCCTGGGCGATTGTCGGTTGCTGGCAACAATGCTACAATATGAACCGGTAATTTTTGCAGCGCAGCAAGATATACAACTGCAGCCATGGTAGCGGCACCAGCCATATCGCCTTTCATGGTGTCCATGCTGCCTGGAGTTGGCTTTAGGCTCAAGCCTCCTGTATCGTAGACCACGCCTTTTCCGACCAATACAATTGGCTGTTTGTTTTTGGCGTTTTTTGGTTTGTATTCGGCAATTGTAAATGTAGGCGGATCAATAGAACCTTTATTGACAGCCAGTAAGCCACCCATTTTGAGGGTCTCAATTTGCGTTTCTTCGAGCACTTTGACATCAAAGTTGGCTTCTTTCCCCATTTCTACAACAGCTTGTGCAAGTTGCTCTGCATTGAGGTGAGATACTGGAGTATTGACTAAATCGCGGGTTTTAAAAACTGCTTTGGCCATGTTCACAAGTTCGGTGATTTGCGCTTGCGACACACCTGCTTTGACAACAACTTCGCTAAACTTTGCCGTTTCTGGCTTGCTAAAATGTTGGGTGAAGCGGTAGCTAGACAACAAGAGCCCTTCGAGTAGCGCATAGGCTTCATCGGAACTGCCATTTTCTAGTAAAAGCGAAACTTGCGTGTCGTGGAGGTGTTTTTCAATGGTATGTGCATGAATTCGAATTTGCTCAAGAGTTTGACCTTCTTGGATTTCAAATTCAAAGCCTTCTTTGGTTTTATAGTACTCAAATTCTTTGGTGTTGTCTGTTTTTGCAACAAAGCGGACAACTGAATGAGTTGAATTTTTAGATTTTTTAGTCAGAACTAACATGTCGATGAATTTGTACAAAGTTAAAAAGAATGAAGCTGCTACCCTTAAAATAATTCGTTGCTGTGCGCAATTAAAAATTTGTCAATCAAACGCGGAATCGGATGGTCTTGGAGGCCTGCTAGGTCTAGAAAAATCAAATCCGAATTCATTTGATTCAAATTTGGATCAACAACGAAATAGGCTTCAATTCGCTGATGGGTCAGGAGATGTTGAAACCGACCACCAATCATTTTTTGTCCGGCAAGATAGCTCTTCATTTGGTTTTCATCGGCGAATTCGGTCAACGGAAATTCAAACAGCCCTTCCCAAATATCTTTAGGGCCTCTTTTTTGAAAAGCGAGTTGCTTTTGTGTGTTTAGTTGCAGGTGATAGACAAAAAAGCGTTTTCTAACTTTCACTTTTTTGAGCTTGACCGGAAGAAGAGCTACTTGGTTATAGCGGTGGGCACTGCAGGTGCTTACAACAGGGCAAGTACTGCAATTTGGCGACACCGGTTTGCATTGCAAGGACCCAAATTCCATAATGGCTTGGTTGTGTAGTGCAGGGTTGCTAAGATCGAGCAATTCTTTTGCCAACGCCTCAAAAATGGGCTTTCCTTCTGTAGAATTGATCGGCACTTCAATACCAAAATACCGACTCAAAACCCTAAAAACATTGCCGTCAATAACCGCATGTGGCAAATTGTAGGCAAAAGAAGCGATTGCTGCTGCAGTATACGGGCCAACTCCCTTGAGCTTTAATAATCCTTCGTGGGTGTCTGGAAAAACACCATTGTAATCGCGGGCAATTTGCTGCGCTGTGGCATGTAAATTTCGACCTCGGCTATAATAGCCGAGGCCTTGCCACAAATTGAGCACTTCTTGCTGTGTTGCAGCCGCAAGTTGCAGTACATCAGGATAGTTGCTGAGAAATCTTTGGTAATATGGCAGGCCTTGATCAACCCTTGTTTGCTGTAAAATGATTTCACTGAGCCAGATGGCATATGGATCATTGGTGTGTCTCCACGGCAGGTCTCTTTGGTGACAATTGTACCATTCTTGAAGTGCTTGTCGGAGTGCCTGCATAATTTATTTTAGAAATTTTGTCCGAAAATTACGCATATATACTTTCTGTGGAGTATTTTTGCCCCCGCAATTAATCACCTAATCAATTAACTCAGAGATATGACAAAAGCGGATATCGTTGCAAATATTGCAGAAGAAACCGGATTGGAAAG
>JAIXXP010000003.1 GCA_027490665.1 Cryomorphaceae bacterium
TCTGCAGGTCAAGCAACCATCACGTATACCGTAACAAGTGGTGCGGGTTGTGTATCTAGTGTATCTGCAGACATCAATGTCAATGCAGTACCTACTCCTACAATTACAGCTTCTGGCGCTACAACCTTCTGCCAAGGAGGTTCTGTAACATTAACAGCAAATGCTGGTACTGGTAATACTTATCAGTGGTCAAATAACACAAATAACCAGATTTTAACAGTCAGTTCGTCTGGTTCTTATACAGTTACCGTTACCAATTCTGTAGGTTGTTCTTCAACGTCTGCTGCAACAACTGTTACTGTAAATGCATTACCTACAACTGCAGCGATTACAGGCACAACGGCAGTTTGTATTGGTGGCACAACACTTTTGAGTACGACAGCAACTAGTCCGGTTTGGGCTTCTGCAAATACAACAATCGCAACAGTAGCGGCTAACGGGCTTGTTACAGGAGTTAGTGCCGGTACAACTCAAGTTTCTTATTCAATAACAAATGCGAACGGTTGTACTAACACTGCTTCTGTTACTGTAACTGTAAATCAATTACCTACTGCGGCTATTGCAACGGTAGGTGCAACGACTTTCTGTCAAGGAGGTAGTGTTACACTACTTGCATCAAATGCTCCAGCAGGAATGACATATACTTACCAATGGAGATTGAATGGCACAGCAATTACTGGTGCAACTGCTAATTCATTTGTTGCAAATGCATCTGGAAGTTATTCAGTGACTATTACAACAAATAGTGGTTGTGCTGCAACCTCAGCTGCTACTGTTGTTACAGTAAATGCGTTACCAATTCTAGCAGCCAATACAGGCGCAGTTGCTGTATGTGAAAATGCAACAACGACAATTGCCAATGCTCAAGTTGGTGGTTTGTGGTCAACAGCTAATAACACAGTTGCAACAATTAATGCAATTACGGGTCAGGTAACAGGTGTTAATCCAGGCACAACGGCCCTTACTTATACCTTTACAAATGCGAATGGATGTACAAATACGTCAGTAACTAACTTTACTGTCAATGCACTTCCTTCTGCAATCATTTCCGCTTCAGGTGCAACTACATTCTGTCAAGGTGGTTCTGTTATCTTAACAGCAAGTACTGGAACTTCATATTTGTGGAGTACAGGAGCAACTACAGCTTCAATTACAGTTAATAATACACAAGACGTATCTGTAACTGTAACTAATGCCAATGGTTGTTCGGCAACTTCAGCAATTACGTCGGTAGTTGTTAACGCACTTCCTGTAGCAAACATTACTTCTTTGAATGGCAATGCATTCTGCCAAGGTGGATCGGTTACACTCGTAGCGTCGAATGGTTCAGCTTATGCTTGGTCCAATGGAGCAATTACACAAAGCACGACTGTATCCTCTACCCAAACTTTAACTGTTACTGTAACGAATGCAAATGGTTGTTCTTCAACATCTGCACCATTTACCGTAACAATGAATGCCGCACCAGCAACAACTATTACAGCAAACGGACCAACAACATTCTGTGCAGGTGGCTCCGTTACCCTTACTGCGCCTACAGCTGCAGCTTATCTTTGGAATTCGGGTGAAACAACTCAGTCAATTGTTGCTTCTGTCGACGGACCATATACTGTTACTGTTACAAATGGTAACGGTTGTATTGCAACATCGGCAAATACAAATATTACAGTTCTTGCCTTACCAGTAGTACAAGCAATTGCAGGTGCCAATAACGTATGTATTGGTTCAGCGGTTGTGCTTTCTAATGCTACAATTGGTGGTGTTTGGTCAACGAGCAATGCTGCTGTGGCAACTGTAGCTGCTAATGGTACTGTAACAGGTGTTGCAGCTGGTTTGGTTACACTTACTTATACGGTTACAAATGCGAACGGCTGTTCTGATGCTGTAAGTTTCAACATGACCGTTAATGCGAATCCTAGCCTAACTGCAATTGCGGGTACAACAGCTGTATGCGTGGGCTCTACTACTACACTTGCTAATGCACAAGTTGGCGGAACCTGGTCTTCTTCAGACGTCGCTGTTGCAACAATTGCAGCAAACGGTGTAGTAAATGGGTTAACAGCAGGTAATGCAACAATTACTTATACATACACAAATGCTTCAGGATGCACCTCTAACGTAACAACAGCCTTAGTTGTGAACGCACTTCCAGTGGCTACAGTTGCGTTAAATGGTCCAACGACATTCTGTGCAGGTGGATCAGTTACACTTACTGCTCCTGCAGGTATGACCTATGCGTGGTCAACAGGTGAGTCTACACAAGCAATTACTGTGTCTACTTCTGGAAACTATACCGTAACAATTACGAATGCCAATGGTTGCTCAGCTACTTCAGCACCGGTTAATGTGACGGTTAATGCCTTGCCAACTGTGTCAATTGCTCCTATCGGCGCAACTACTTTCTGCCAAGGAGGTTCAGTTACTTTAATTTCACCTTTGAATTCAACCTATGCTTATGCTTGGAACTTGGGTGCGACGCAAATTACAGGTGCTTCAAACAATACGCTTGTTGCATCGGCAACTGGCGCTTATTCATTGACAATTACTGATGCAAATGGTTGTACAGCTACTTCAGCTGCAATTCCTGTAACAGTAAATGCTTTACCTGTAGTAGTTGCTACTGCCGGCGGTCCAACAACATTCTGTGCAGGCGGTTCGGTTACTTTAACTGCATCGGGAGCTACAAGTTATGTTTGGAGCAATGGTTCCACAGCCCCTTCAATCACCGTATCTAGCTCAGGTGCATACACTGTAGTAGGAACATCAATTGAAGGTTGTGCGTCAACAAGCAATGTAATATCAGTTGTTGTGAATGCATTACCAACGCCAACTATTAGTTCTACTGGTTCTACAGCTTGTCTTGGAACAACTATCAACTTAACTGCAAACGGTGGTGCAACATACTCTTGGAGTAATGGATCAACAAATGCCACAATTTCAGTTACTGCGGCTAACGTTTACACAGTCACTGCAACAAGTGCTGAAGGATGTATTGCAACTGTAAGTGAAACAGTAGTATTTAATGCAAATCCTTCCGTAACAATTTCAGCAAGCGGACCAACAGTATTCTGTCAAGGTGGTTCATTGACTTTAACTGCTACTGGTGGCTCTAACTATGTTTGGAGTAACGGTACGCTTGGCGCAACAGCTACAGTTAATCAATCAGGTAGTTATTATGTAATGGTTACAAACACTGCGGGTTGTACAACTCAATCAGCACTTGTAAACGTAACAGTAAATAGCGTACCTGTTGTTGCTGCAATTACTGGCGCAAATGCGGTTTGTGAAGGTGGTAACATCTTATTGTCTTCAGCTACTATCGGCGGAACATGGTCAATAGCAAACAACTTTATTGCAAACATCGATGGAGCAGGTAATGTAACTGGTTTAAATGCTGGTACAACAACTGTTTCATACACTGTTTCAACAAACGGTTGTACTGCAACAACAACAGCACAATTGAATGTACTTAACAACCCGGTTGCACCAACAATTACAGCAAGCGGTGCCACATCTGTATGTCCAGGATCTACAGTGGTATTATTTGCTTCGAATGGTGCGAACTATCAATGGAATACAGGTGCAACAACTCCATTTGTTGTGGCTTCACAAAGTGGAACATATACAGTGACTGTTACAGGCATCAATGGCTGTTCAGCAACTTCTCTACCAGTGAATGTATTTATCGGCGACAACACAAATCCAGTCATCACTGCACCACTTAACGTTACAGTTACTCCTAACCTAGGATGTGAAGCAATTGGTGTTACGCTCGGTTCGCCAATTACATCTGATAACTGTAGTGTTGCAACCGTATCTAACGATGCACCAGCTATCTATCCAATCGGTACAACAACAGTTACTTGGACAGTAACAGATGCTTCAGGCAATGTAGCTAGTGCTACTCAACTTGTTACAGTTGTTGACCAAACTGCCCCAATAGCGTTTGCACCAGCTAACGTAACCGTAGCATCAAATAGCAATTGTGAGGCAACCGATGTAGAATTAGGCTTGCCAAATGCAACTGACAACTGTACTAACAATCTTGTGGTTAGTAATAATGCGCCAACAACTTATCCATTAGGAAGTACAACTGTTACTTGGACAATTATTGATGCTGCAGGAAATATTACTACAGTTGACCAAACGGTTACTGTGGTAGACGAAACAGCTCCAGTAGTTTTATTAGCAAACACATCGTTAATCCTAGATGCCAATGGTAGCGCTACAATTAATTTTGCAGCCTTAGACAATGGTTCATATGACAATTGTGGTATAGCGAGCACTGAGCTTAGCCAAAGTACTTTCGATTGCTCCCAAGTAGGCAAAAACTTTATTACTGTTTATGTAACAGATAACAGCGGTAATCAGTCTTCTGCAGTAGTAATGGTAACAGTAGTTGCATCTGATGCTTGTGGTGGAGACAACTGGGATGGTCCATCTGTTCCGGACGCCTTTACACCAAATGGCAATAACTACAATGACACTTGGGTAATTCCAGGATTAGAAGGCTACAACACTAAAGAAATGACGGTATATAGCCGCTACGGTAGCCTAGTACATTATAGTACAGTATACAACAATGATTGGGATGGAACGCTCTTGAATACAGGCACACCAGTACCAGACGGCACTTACTACTATATTTTGAAACTTGACGGTGGTAAGCAATTGAATGGATATGTATATATCAACCGTGTTAAACAATAAGAAGTCATAGACAAAAAGATATGAAAAAGATCAATAACATCATCTTGACATTCGGTGTATTGCTTGTAGGATTTCAAGCACAAGCACAAGACCCGAATTACCGTCAAAATCAGTTTAATGCGCTGATGCTTAATCCAGCTCAAGCGGGTGCAAATTCGTATAATGATATCTCGACTTTGGCTAATACCCAATGGACGGGCTTGCGCGGCGCACCAAAAACCATGACGCTTTCAGGGAACTTCAACATTCTTAAAAATTTCGGACTCGGTGTGTCTTTGCTTCAAGATGAGCTTGGCCCTGTGAAGTCAACGCAATTTGCTGTGAATGGAGCCTATCATTTAAAATTGAATCAAAATTGGCGCTTGTCTGCGGGTATTCGTGCAATTGCAGGTAATACAACTGTAAACTTATTAGACCTCAATACGAATGTTCCAATGGATCCTGACATGTTAAGCAACATGTCAACTGGTCTACAATTCAATGCTGGTTTTGGTTTCTTGTTATATCACAAGAATTTTTACTTAGGTTTTTCTCAACCACGCGTTGGGGACACTTATTTTCAAGACCGTGATATGGGCTTATACGTAGATACGAGAGGTGGCTATGTAGGTTATATGGGGGGTAATATTAAATTGGGTTCTGCCTGGACACTTCGTCCTAACGCCGTTGCACGTCAAATGCAAGGCCTTCCATTAACCCTCGACATGAACATGATCCTAACACACAAAATAGGTTTTGATTTCGGTCTTAGCTATCAGCTAAATAGCGCAATTGGTGGTATTCTAGGTTATGATTTCGGTAACAAATTCTATTTAGGATATGCTTATTCTTTCCCGCTTAGTTCTTTAAATACTGTTGCTATTCAATCTCACGAGGTTGCTTTGCGTTACAAGTTCAATAACAACGCTAGTCGTTGTCAAGGTCCACGCTTCTTCAATTGATTTAAATGACTGTCTTTCGTCAGCTTTTCTTAGTTCTCATCGCTGTTTCATGCGGTGTTTCTGTCTGGTCTCAGACAATGTCGCTCGAACAATATAACGTGACATTAACGCCAGCATGTTTCAATACGCCTTACGATGATTTTGCTACGCGTAAGTTAGGTGATCAATTATTTGTGCTCTCAGCTGCTAAAAATGCATGCGAAGACATTGATATGGATGAGTTCGCTAAGAAACCTTTTTCGGATTTATACGAAGTGAAGGGTTGTCAATTGAAAGACCCTTCATTGTTGAGTGCAGAGACACAAACACCTATGCTCATCAATACTTGTTATTATGATGGCCCAATTAGCTCAAATGCAAAAGGTGACTTGTTATTTTTTACGAATAATTATGGTTCGGATAAAAATGAAAAACTGACAATTTATTTTTCCACTAAGAATGCAAAGGGTGAATGGGCGAAGCCTCAAGCTATTCCTTTTAACAACGACAAGTATAACATTACCCATCCGTTCTTTGATGAAAAGAATAAAATGCTATATTTTTCATCTGATATGCCTGGTGGTATGGGCGGAATGGATATTTACAGATGCACATTTGACAATGGTAAATTTGGTCAAAAAGAGTTGGTAAGAAACGTGAATACCGATAAAAATGATGTTTTCCCTATCGTTTTCAATGACCAATTATATTTTACATCACAGGGGCATAACTCAATTGGCGGTTATGATTTGTTTGTAGTTGAAAATTTAGCTGTGAAGGCATTACCGGCACCATTTAATTCTACCAACGACGATTTAGCTATCTTTTTTACAGACAAGAAAAATGGATATATCACCTCTAATAGAGGAACTTCAGGAGCAACAGATGATATTTATGCGTTTAAACTCGTAGAAAAATTTGTTGATCTGCCGCTAGATTATATCGTTACCGATGCCAAAACTGGTGAAACTATTAGTGATGTTTCAGTAAGAATAGTTGATGATTCAACTGGTATTCTTTTATTCGAAGGAACAACGAATGAAATGGGGTTGCTGTCTCAGGTTTTGGATAGCTTGCCACTTGAGTCAAAACTGCATCTCAAAATTCAGTTAGAGAAAGAAGGTTTTGTTTCCAAAGAAATCGTTTTTGACTTTGTTGTGATAGATTCTAATAAAGTAAACGTTGCTTCATTAATCGATCTTACACTTGAACCGCTTTCACTAGAGCAAGAGATAACTGCTCTTTTGGGTCTGAAGTCTATCTATTATGATTTTGACAAAGCAGATTTACGACCTGATGCAATAATTGAGCTAGACAAGGTAGTTCGTTTCATGAACAAGCATGCTAAGATTGAAGTTGAGCTTGGTTCTCATACCGATTGTCGCGGACCAGCTACTTATAACCAAGGCCTCTCTGACCGCAGAGCTATGACGGCTGCCAATTATATCAAGGCACGCATTTCAAAACCTGAACGCATCAGTTATAAAGGCTATGGCGAGACACAATTAAAAGTTGATTGTCCATGTGAAGACGGTGGTCGCACAGCGTGTTCTGAAAAAGAGAATCAGCTAAATCGTAGAACTGAATTCATTATTAAATCATTGAATATTTCAACGGCTTCAATAAAAGTGGCTCCAAAAGGAGGAAATACCGCTCAGGGTGGAAATGTAAATTTTGTTGTTGAGGACGGTTCAGCAGCAGATTTCCGCTTACAAAATTTAGAGGATTCTGAAGATTTAAAGGGCGTACATTTTAGAGTTCAAGTTGAATCATCAAACGTTCAAATCCCGAATGCTATTGCTAAGTTCAAAAGAGATGATGTTTATGAATACCAGCATGACGGTATGTATAAATATTGTTTAGGTTCAGGTTTAAAAACGCTTGATGAAGCGGCAATACTTGAAACGAAATTACGGGCAAGTGGGTACCCAAATGCAGTCGTAGTTGCATTCAACAACAGAACGCGCATTTCCTTAGATCAAGCTAAAAAATTACTTACTGGACAAAACAAGTAGCTTGATTTCTAAGCTTCCACATGTAGGTACAACCATCTTTACCACCATGTCTGCATTAGCGCAGGAGTGCGGGGCCATAAACCTCGCGCAAGGATTCCCTAATTTTGAGATAGATCCCTTACTTCAAGAAAGTCTGATTGAGGCAGCAAGCGCCAGTGCACATCAGTATGCGCCTATGGCGGGTTTAGTTGGGTTGCGTGAGCAGATCTCCAATTTAATTGTTCAGCAGTACAACAGAAGTGTTGATGTTTCTCAAATCTTAGTTACGGCAGGCGCCACGCAAGCCATCTTTACGACTATACAAGCGCTCGTTCATGCTGGAGAGGAAGTAGTAGTTTTAGATCCAAGTTACGATTGCTATGAAGCTCCGGTATTATTGAGTGGCGCAACACCAGCCAGGTTGCCCCTGAATGCAAATTTCAAACCAAATTGGGATTTGATCAGCGCTCATATAAGTACCCGAACCCGGATGCTCATCATCAATAACCCACATAATCCGAGCGGAACTATTTGGGATGAAACTGATTTTCAAGCCCTCGAAGATATAATGCTGAAGCATCCAAATTTACTTTTGCTTTCAGATGAAGTTTATGAATTCATAACGTATTCTGACAGACATCAATCTATCAATCAACGTGCGCTCATTCGGGATCGCGCTATAATCGTGTCCTCTTTTGGCAAGACATTTCACATCACAGGTTGGAAACTAGGCTACCTTGTTTGCTCTGCGTCACTCATGAAAGAGATTCATAAGGTGCATCAATTTTTGGTTTTTTCGGTGAACAGTGTTGCCCAACATGCACTTGCGCAATATTTGAAAAGAGTAGATGTAGCTAGTTTGAGTGAATTTTATCGCGAAAAGCGCGATTTGTTTAGGTCGGGTATGTCTAGAAGTCGCTTTGAATTGCTGCCTTCGCAAGGAAGTTATTTTCAAGTTGCTTCTTATGCTCCTATTAGCACCGAACCCGATACCGATTTCTGCATTCGCTTGGCTAAGGAATTTGGTGTAGCTGCAATTCCGCTGTCTGTTTTTAATGCCAATGGTGAAGACCGCAACTTGATAAGGTTTTGTTATGCGAAGACAGGCGATACGCTTGAGGCTGCAATTGAAAAGCTATGCAAGATTTAAGCGTCGGTATATTGCAATTCGATCAAATTTGGCAAGATAAAAAAGTCAATTTTGAACGTGTACTGAGGCTGCTTGAAGCGCAACCAAAGCTTGATTTGCTCTTATTACCAGAAATGTTTCATACCGGTTTTTCTATGCAAATAGAACATGCCGATAATTGGGCAGATTCCGAAGGTCTTTATTTTTTGAAAGAACTAGCAAGGGACCGGGCAATGGCTATTTATACCTCCCTAATGGTTCGGGATCAAGATGCTTATTTCAATCGAGGTGTTTTCGTGGAGCCTAATGGAGAAATTTATAGCTACGACAAACGCAAAGCATTTGGACTTGGTCGCGAAGATGAATACTTTACACCGGGTCGCCAAGAAATAATTGTTTCATATAAAGACTGGAATATAAATCTACAGATTTGTTATGATTTGCGCTTTCCAGAGCTTATACGCAATAGGATAGACACAATGGGGCAAACTGCATATGATTTACTTTTATATGTTGCCAATTGGCCTGAGAAACGCATTGCTCATTGGGATGCACTGCTCAAAGCAAGGGCAATAGAAAACCAATGTTATGTATCCGCTTGCAACCGTGTTGGAACGGACGGCAATGAATTGGTCTATAATGGCCATAGTCAGGCAATTGACATGTTCGGCAATTATCTATTAGAGCCCCACGAACAAGAAGGAATTTTCGTTGTTCATTTAGCTAAGAATTCTCTATTGGCAGGCAGAAAAAGCCTTCCTTTTTTGAAGGACGCATAGAAAACACTATCTTTATTACCTAAATACTCGAAAATGAAAAAACTAATACTTTTTGTAAGCGCTCTTGCCTCTGTTGCTTATGCTCAGAAAGCACCGCGCATTCAATCTTTCCAAGAGCTCGTAAAAGCTCCAAAAGAAGGAGTTCATGCTATCGCCGATGAAAAAATCTTAGGCGTTACGCTTTGGTCCGACGATTTCGCAAATCCAGCAAACTGGACCCTCGACAATTCTGGTCAGAGTGGTATCGAATTTGGTTGGAATATCAACAGTACCAACGATGGCTGGTGGGCAAATAGCGGTATAGCCTCTACTTCAGGTGGCAACTACGCTGAGTTAGTGAATGGCGACGCACAAGCGGCAACACAAGCTTTGAATGTAGTTTATACCCTAACAACTGCACAACCAATCGATATCGCTGCATTGGGCGGAAGCAATCAAGTATCTCTTCAATTCCAACAATACGGCGCACGATTCAACGATCTTCAAGAAATTCAAATTTCAACAGACGGAACAACTTGGGTTACAGTCGGAGACAACCTCGACAAAACCGTTTTGTCGGCAGCGGGTGGTTCAGCATATGCCAACCCAGATACTAAAATCATCAACTTGGCTACATTCTTGGCTGCCAATCCAAGTCCAATTTGGGTGCGTTTTTCTTGGACAACCAACTATCCAGGTTCAGCAACTAACCCAAATGTCTGGATTACATACGGATGGTACATCGACGACGTCAAAATCGTTACCAACCCAACCAATGATCTTTCAGTAACCTCTTCTTATTGGGGTTCTGTAGGTTTGCCTTACTACCAAATTCCTAATGAACAAGTTACAGAAATCGGTTTTGCTGCTGATGTATTCAACGGTGGTGTCAATACCCAAAACAATGTTAAACTCAACATCAATGCCAACAGCGGCGCATGGACTGGTTCATCTGCACCAGTAAGCATCAATTCATTAGATACAGCAGCAATCGAACTTACCACATTCTACACGCCACCAGCAACACCAGGTGCAATTTCAATTTCTCGTAGCATTACCGCTGACTCCACAGACGATATCCCTGCCAACAACACCATGTCCAACATCGATTTCACGGTAACAGACTTCATCTATGCACGTGACAACGGCACACCAGCAGGCAGCACCTCTAACGGTACAGATGGTTTCGAAGCGGGTAACTTATTCGATATTTTCCAAGATGCTACACTCAAAGCAATCAATGTACGCATGCCTAGTGGTGCGTCTGGTGCAACTGTAGGTACAGAAATCTTCGTTAAATTATATTCAGTTGATGCCACAACCGGCGATTTCATGTTTGAATCTGAATCTGCACCTCTTACATTGGTTTCTGCCAATTTAGGTACTAACTTGGTAATGGAACTCGAGCCTTACGTAGATGTTTTTGCAGGTACAACCTATTTGGCTGTTATTGGTTCTTATACTACAGGTTTACGCGTGTCAAATGCAGGAAAGTCTGAGCCACAAACCTCTTTCTTCCTTGATTTAGCTGACAACACTTGGTACTACACTACCAACACTCCAATGGTTCGCATGAATTTCGATCCAGTGTTAAATGTTGCTGAGCAAACTGAAATTTCACAAGCAGTTGTTATGCCAAACCCAACTACAGCAAATGCTACTTTGCGTTTTGATTTACAAAACTCAACTGATGTTGAAGTTGTTGTAACTGATGTTGCAGGTAAAATCATGCAAACTAATAACTATAACCAACTTACAGCGGGTTCGCAAGAAATCACACTTGCTTCAGAGCAATGGGCTGCAGGTATTTATACAGTAAGCATCACTTCTAATGGTCATGCCACTACTAAGAAATTTGTAAAACGTTAAGTTTTAAATCCAAATACGAAAAGCCGGGCAACCGGCTTTTTTTTTGCTTATGAGTTTTGAGTACGGTTATTTAGGTTTATTCTTGGCTAGTTTTTTGGCTGCAACCATCTTGCCGGTTGCCTCTGAATTGTTTCTAACTACCATGTTGTATTTGGGTTATGAACCCTGGACTTGCGTGGCTGTTGCTACTATTGGTAATACTATGGGGGCTTGGTTGAATTATGGAATAGGTTACCTAGGAAATCCCAAATGGCTCCTAAAAGTTGGCGCCAAACCAGAGGCCATTAATCGATGGCAACTTAGAATTCACCGCTACGGCAGCACAATGGCTTTACTTTGTTGGTTGCCTGTAATTGGAGATATTATTGGTATCGCCCTTGGGTTCTTCAAAGCGCCTTGGCTGCCCACCTTTTTATTAATGGGAGTGGGTAAACTGCTTCGTTATCTTTTGGTTTGGGCAGGATTTTATTTGTGGTAGGCCTTTAAATACTCTAAAAATGGGTCTCGCTGCTCTATTAAATCCTCTCTGGTGGCTTTAATGGTTATATCTGGCACTATGGCTGAAAGGGCGCGTTCACGTATGTGTAAGGGCGTAAATTTAAGCGTGGCCACCATGACATCAATTTTGGAATTATCGAGTGAAATAATTGCTGGATTTCCAAAAGTTCCGCCCATACCACCCATACAGGCTGAGCCTAGTATCGAACCTCGTTCAATGTGCTTGAACCAAGCCGCGAATAAAACTGACGCGGACATCGAGTTACCGTTGAGAACTAATTGGCATTGTCCTTTATAAACATAATTGCGGTTATTTTCAGGAATGTAGTCGTAGAGAATAGTATGTGTAGCTCCTTTTGGTAATTTATAAAAATCATATTCTTTAGAGATCAGTCCATTTGGATACACACTCTTGGCCTGGTTTTCAAATTGCATTTGTTGCATGGGGCTTAGTTGAGCAAAGCGGTCGTAGTCGCTGCGTTTGTAGAGGTAGTTTGTTTTAATGGCAATTTGTTTGGTGTTGATATAGCTAAAAAGATATTCCTCTGCACGCAATAAGCCGCCTAAATTGTTGCGTAAATCTATATAAACCGAGGTGCAATTTTTAGCTTGTACTTCTTCAAAAAAGGCATCAATTTTTCTTTTGAAAACAGATAAAGAAAGGGGTTGAAATGATTCTACAACAAGTATTCCGTTGTTATTTTGATCAAAACTATAACGCACCTCATCTGCTTGAGTACTCAACATGCCTGATAGAAAATACCGCCATGATGGACTGAAGTCAATATTGGTAAGTAGGGTGTCGCCACTAGGGCTTACCATCTTAATTTGAGCATTTTTTGGGTCTTTAAGAGACATGGACAAAAGGTTGTAAACAATCCCGATGTATTCACACGCAACCTCTTTTTGTGCTGAAATTGCATTGCCTTCTGTTAAGCTTAGGTCAAGTGCATATTGATAGAGTTGTTCAACTTTGAATGTATCAATTTGCAAGAGTTCGGCGCCTATGATAAAGTCCGAATGAAATGCCGAACTGATGTAGAATTTATCGTCGATGTTTTCTACGAAAAAGGGGAGTACTCTGCGTTTGCCGTTTACGGTGTAAAGAAATTGTTTAGGGTTAATGCCTGTATGTGAATCTTTTAGCGCGTAGAGGTAGTTATTGACAACTATAATGAAGTCGAATACTGTTAAAGGGTTTTGAATTTTGTCCTTTGCAGCTTGGTAGGCAACGCTAAGATCATCTATATTGCCATAATAGGTGGGGTTGGGGTGTGTTTCTAAGATGTGTTTGTGTAATTGCGCTAGATCAGCTTGCATGGCAGCAGGACACAAATAGGTTTGTGCAGCGAGTTCTTTTTTGGGTTTGAAAGCGCTTTGGCAATTTTGAGACAAGCTGACTGTCCAAAACAAGAAAATAAAAGTGAAAGAAGTCAGGATGCGCATGCGCGTTTCTACGAGATTATTTTAAATTTGTTCTGTTATGAATACTATAAAATTAACGATTTCTTTTCTCACCATTCTTATGTTGTTTGCGGCTTGTTCACAAGCAGATCAAGCACAATGTGGTTGTTTACAACAAGCTCAAAAAGTGAATCGGTTATCTTCCAAGATTTGGGCATCTGGAGCCACACATAACGACTCCCTTTTGCTCAAAGCGGCATTAGCTAAAAAAGATAAATTATGTAAATCGTTACAGGAAAGCGCACCTGAAGCACTTCAAGAACTCAAAGCGATATGTCCACAATAAGAAATTCCATGCCCACAGTACTTATTGCTGGCGGATCAGGTCTTATTGGTGGGCACTTAACCCGTCATTTCAAAGACCGAGGCTTTCGCGTATACAAACTCACCCGGAAGCCTTCTAAGCAGGGCCATATTTTTTGGGATCCTCAAGCCGAGAAAATGAGCACAAGCAAACTTGATAAAATCGATGTCTTGATCAATCTTGTTGGCGAAAACATTGGCTCTAAGCGTTGGACGTCTAGCCGCAAGGCGCAAATTTTGTCTTCGCGTGTGCAAACCACTCATTTTTTGGCTTCCATGATTCCACAAATGACCAATCTCAAATACTATATTGGTGCGTCAGGGGTCAATTGTTACGAGAACTTACCAGGTAAAGTTTTTACAGAAAACGATGTTTACGGCACCGACTTTTTGGCAACAGTTGTCAAGGAGTGGGAAGCAGCGCATCAACTAGTTCTCAAGCAAGTACCAGGTTCAATTTTACGCATCTCTATGGTGCTTTCTCGCCATGGCGGTTCTCTGCACCTCATGAAACTACCTATTGCATTAGGTTTAGGATCGCCAATTGGCACCGGTGAGCAAACCAATCCCTGGATACACATCGACGACCTCTGCAGGCTCATGCTCTTTGCCCTAGATAACAATTTAGAAGGCACCTTTAACGCTCTTGGTGGTAACGACACCAATACAGAAATGACCAAACGACTTGCTAAATGGCTGACGCGCCCTTTATTTTTGCCTAATGTACCAGCGTTTATGTTGCGCTTGATTTTGGGTGAACGCGCCATTTTAGTCTTGTCAGACCTGCGTGCAAGCAATCAAAAAATCAAGCAAGCAGGTTTTTCTTTCAAATATGCTTCGCTAGATAGCGTCTTTAAGTCGTTCTTTACGAAGCGCTAACATTTATTTCACATTAGGCCCTTATTTTCACCGTAACTTATTTTTCGAAAAGAGAAATAAGTATATTCATAAAAAATCGCGGATGAGAAAAAAGGAAAAAATATTCGTGCTAGACACCTCTGTATTGCTACACGACTTCGATGCAATTGTCAATTTTAAAGAACATTTTGTAGCGATTCCAATTACTGTGCTCGAAGAGCTCGATAAGTTTAAAATTGGTAACGATACCAAGAATTTTTCGGCAAGAGAGGTGATTCGATTTATTGATAAACTTTCCGGAAGCGGCTCTTTACAAGAATGGATAAGTCTGGGCAAGGGTTTGGGCAAATTTAGAGTTGTCATGGACGAACAACCTATTGGTTTAAATGCCGAAAAGGTCTATGCGATTGGGAAAAATGACCACAAAATCATCAACGCAGCCCTCAGCTTAATGGAACTCGAACAAAAGCGATCGGTAGTTTTGGTTACGAAGGATATCAATTTACGCATCAAAGCCAAAGCGCTTGGTGTAGTTGCCGAAGATTACCAAACCGGGAAAGTCGACGCAACTGAAATCCAAACTGTAGGTAAATACGGAGTGGATAGCATAGATGCTGAGGTCATTCGCGAAATATTTACACGTGGCAGCGTTGAAGAAAACGGTTTGCTAGGCGATAAGAAAGAAACCAATGGTTACTATATCTTAAAAAATGGTAAAACCTCTTCCTTGGCATTTTACAATCACCAATCCGATCAGATTGAGCGCATAGAAAAAGAATTTGTTTATGGCATCAAACCAAAGAATGCTGAGCAAGCCTTTGCTTTTCATGCGCTTTTAAATCCGGATGTGAAATTAGTAGCCATGCAAGGTGTGGCGGGTACGGGTAAAACTTTATTAGCCTTAGCATCTGCGCTCGAACAAAATAAGAAATTCAATCAGGTCATTTTAGCCCGTCCGTTGGTACCGCTTTCCAATAAGGAAATTGGCTTTTTACCTGGAGATGCCGACGACAAAATTGGCCCCTACATGGAGCCACTCTGGGACAACCTGAAGTTCATCAAGTCACAGTTTGGTGAGAATGAAAAGAAATATAAGGCCATTCTCGAAATGGAACAAACCAAGCGCATCGTCATTACTCCTTTAGCATTTATTCGAGGGCGCAGCTTGAGCAATATAATGTTTATCATCGATGAAGCGCAAAACCTTACACCACATGAAGTCAAGACGATCATTACACGTGCAGGTGAAAACACAAAGATTGTATTTACTGGCGATGTACATCAGATAGACACCCCATATTTGGATGAAAACAGTAATGGTTTGGCTTATTTAATTGACCGCTTGAAAGGACAGCCTTTATTTGCGCATGTGCGTTTAGAGAAAGGTGAGCGCTCGGAATTAGCTAACTTGGCCAATGACTTACTCTAAGCGCAGTAATTCGCCGCAATACAATGTTTTTTCAGTCGTGGACTCTAGGTATAGCGCTTCGTGTGTCGCCTTGCGATTCGGGAAGTACATTGCGGCTAATTCTGTCAAGAGGCTCGTTTCGATTGACGGCGAGTAGGTATTGAGGGTCAGGTGGCCATTTGGGCTGAGAATTTGTGCACAGGCTGCAAAAAGCTGATCAATTTTGTCTTCGAGTTTCCATTTTTCTCCTTTGACGCCGTTACCCCAAGCTGGCGGATCCATCAGGATGTAATTGTACTGATTGCCTCGGCGCGCTTCTCTTTCTGCAAATTTGAGCGCGTCTTCTAGTACCCAGTGAATATTGAGCAGACGGCTGGCGTCCATGTTTTGGCGCGCCCAATTTAGAATCGATTTAGAGGAGTCGACATGAAAGGTGTCAGCACCTTTGAGCCTTGCCATGCAGCTCGCTGCTCCGGTGTAGGCAAATAAATTGAGGAATTTATCGTCTGAACTGACATGTTTGTCGATATGCGCCCAGTTGATGGCTTGTTCAGGGAACAATCCAACGTGTTTAAAGGTGGAAGTGCCCAATACAAATTTGAGTCTGCCGTATGTAATTTGCCATTCTGTTGGCGCATCGGGTTTAAGAGCTTTCCAGCGACCAGTTTTGCCAGGTACTTCGGTGTATTCCCAATGGGCCATGGTTTTCCATTCAGTAAATGGTTTTCCGCTGTGAAAATAGGCCTGAACGTCAGGTCGGATGGTAATGACTTTACCCCAGCGTTCTAGCTTTTTGCCACCTCCGGCATCGAGTAATTGGTAATCTGGCCAAGAAGGTGCAATGGCGCGGGGTGTTTGTGACATATTAACGCATTTTTGGAGTTTTCTTGCGACCGCCTGTCATTTGCGCCATGCGCATTTGATTTTTGGAAGGGGCCATTTGAAGTTGTTGTTGGAGCATTTTGATTTGATCCTTGAGCATGCCGTTTTTATCGTGCTTTTTTGCTTCTGAAAGCAGTGTTAAGGCCTCTTGGCGACGACCCGTTTGTGCGCTAATTCCTGCAAGATGCATGCGTGCTACGGCATTGTCTTCGTTGGTGCGAAGGCCAAGTGAAATAGCTTTGCGCAGCAGTTGTTCAGAAGCAGCAAAACCAAGTTCTTGGGCGCCAAGTACGGCTTTAAGATACAGTACATAGGCATGTTGCTTTTTAGGCAATAAATGCGGATGTGAAATTTTGTTGATATAAGCCTTGGCTTTGTCTTGGTTGCCCACGCGCATTTGATTGAGTGCAAGAATCATGTTTTCATTGCGGAAAAAGGATAGAATGATCAGGGCTGTAATGAAGATAAAAAAGATACCCCAACCCCAGTGTCCGGAGAAGAAAAGGTAAACATTGAAAAAGGTGGCAACAAGTGCAAGTGCGATGCGGATGATAAATGCAGTCATAAGTTAAGATTCAATGGTGGCTATACATTTGAGTTCGATGGCAATAGGGGTAGGTAGTGATGAAATTTCTACCGTTGTGCGACAAGGCAAGTTGTCTTTGAAATATTCGGCGTACAGTTTATTGTAAGTATGGAAGTCTCGTTTCATGTTGACTAAGAATACCGTGACATCGACAAGTTGGTCCCAAGAAGAACCAGATGCTTCAAGGATGATGCGTACGTTTTCAAAAACACTACGGCACTGTGCTTCGAAGTCAAAGGTGATGAAGTTGCCATTGTGGTCTAGCTTTAAGCCAGGCACTGAAGAATCGTTGGCATCTGAGCCAGCAACGCGCGGACCCACACCGGATAAAAATAACAAATTGCCAACACGGCGTGCGTGCGGATACAGACCTACTGGTTTGGGAGCGTTGTCTGTAGAGATACGTTCATTTGCGGACATTTCACAGAATTTACGCAAATATAGGGAAAGGCGAGCGATTTAAGCCGAACTCGGGTGTAAACCCTAGCGAAAAGAACAGATTATTCATTAATTTCGTAGGGCATGAGTAGCCCGAGCCAAATAGAACTATCACTCGTAATTCCGACCTTTAATGAGGAAGGTAATGTGCAGCGCCTATACAGCGAAATACTCGCCGTCTTGCAGCAACTTCAAATCTCAACTTACGAAGTCATTTTTATTGACGACGGAAGTTCAGATCAGTCTTTAAACCGCATCGAACAACTCCGTGCACAAGACACCAACGTTCATTACTTGCAGTTCAGCCGCAATTTTGGCCACCAACATGCCCTCAAAGCTGGTCTCGACCACGCTAGAGGTGCCGCGGTCATTAGTTTGGACGCCGATCTCCAACACCCGCCCGCGCTTATTGCCAATATGGTTCAACTTTGGCGCCAAGGAGCTGAGGTTGTATACACCCGCCGCAAAGACAAACAAAATGTAGGCTTGTTCAAGAAACTCAGTGCTAAAGCATTTTATTGGTTGGCCAATCGGCTTTCAGAAGTGCCCATAGAAGAAGGAACTGCTGATTTCCGTTTGCTAGACCGCAAAGTGGTTGACGCCATCAAAAGTTTCAAAGAATCTCATTTGTTTTTGCGTGGTCTTATTCCAACACTTGGTTTCAAGCAGGTAGCCCTCGACTACGAACCAGCAGCCCGTTTCAGCGGTCAAAGTAAATATTCACTGGGTAAAATGTTCCATTTTGCCATAAATGGCATCACTTCTTCAAGTGCAAAGCCGCTTTATTTTTCCATTTATTTAGGTCTGTTTTTTGCCTTTCTTGCCTTTGTCTACGCTTGCTACGCTATCTACATCGCTGTTTTTACCGATGCCGCCATCACCGGCTGGACCAGCCTTATCGCCTCGGTATTGTTTATTGGCGGCATTCAAATGATACTCATCGGTATTGTTGGTATTTATTTAGGCAAGCTTTTTGTGCAGAGCAAGCAGAGACCAACCTACATTATTAAAACCGACACCCTCACCTCAAAGGCAAGTCATGAAGCATAAATATTTCTTTCTTTTTATACTCTTGATTTTTGTCCAAATTGCAAAGGCACAAATGCCCATGGGCACTTGGAAATACCATGTGGCCAGCGCTAAAGCCATCGACATCACCACAGACGGCGAACGCATCTTTACAGCCTTAGAAAATGGTTTGTACATCTACAATCCAAATACAGAAGAAGGAGTCCTCAAAACTGCATTAAATGGTTTGTCAGACATCGAAATTTCATGTTTGTATTTTGATGCACTCGATAACGCTGTCTATATCGGCTATACAAATGGCAATATTGACAAATGGCAAGCAGGTAAAATCACCAACTTACCAGCCATTAAATTGGCACAAATTTCCAATTCAAAACGCATCAATAAGTTCATGCGAAACGGCGCATACATCTATGCCGCCAACGACTTTTCAATTGTCTTGATAGATGTCGCAAAAGAAGAAATCAAAGATACCTATTACCCTACAAATAGCCTTGAGCCAATAGTTGATGTCGAAATTACCGCAGACTCTATTTTTGCGCTCACCCCAACGCAAATGCTCAAAGGTTTGCGCAGCAATCCTGCTTTACCCGACTTCTCTCAATGGGATCGCGACCTTCGCTTTCCGTATCAGTCCGAAAACAAATACCGCGAGCTCCTATCCATAAACGAGCAATTTTGGGTCTTAAGGGCCAACGAAACCTACGGCCAAGATTCCGTTTTTCGCTTGAAAAACGACCTCTTAGTGAACGTCATTAACGAACCTTTTAGCTTTCAAATCAATAGCATTCATTCGCTCGGAAACCAAATTGCCATTTCTTTAGACGGTGGTTTTTTAATTTATTCGCCTGATGGTCAGCAGCTAAGTTCTTATTCAGCAAGTTTACTAGACCGCTGGATAAATCCAGCACGCGTTTGCCAACTTGGTTCCTCTTATTGGAGTGCCGACCAAGCTTGGGGCCTACAAGAGCATTTAAATGCTTACACCTGTAAGCGTTATTTGATCGAAGGTCTGGCCAATCGGTATGTGTATTCAATGGCTTGGGAAGAAGGCGTTTTGGCCATTGGATCAGGTCGTTTGGAGGCCGAAATTGCACCTGCTTTTACCCGAAACGGCATACATATTTTAGAAGACCAACAATGGCGTTTTCACAATACGCCAACCGTTACTGCCTGGGATTTCAACGCCCTCTGGGATTTCATTTCAATTGCCGTGAACCCCAAAAACCCTAAGGAAATCGCTGCAGGTACCTATTCGTTTGCACCTTTAACGCTCTTAAACGAAACCGACACCTTGGTTTTCGATCAAAATAACTCGCCAATTCAACCTGTAACAATTGGCAATGGGTGGTCTTTGATTTCAGCGCTTAAATATGATCGAAAGGGCAATCTCTGGACCGTCAACGGCTACACAGATAGGCCTTTGAAAGTGCGCCAATCAGATGGCGTATGGGCGAGTTATTATCTTGGGGCAGGAGCCTCCAACAAACTCACTACTAAAATCGAAATCGACTTCGAAGACAACGTTTGGATGGGCACGTATGCCAATGGTCTTGTCGGATTACAGCATCAAGGCACACTCAACGACCCCAGCGACGACCAAACCATTCTCCTTACAACCGGTGAGTTAATGGGCAATCTTCCTTCAAATAAAATTACCGCTCTTGCAGCCGATTTTGACGGCGAACTCTGGATTGGAACCGACGCTGGTTTTGCAGTACTTTACAATGCCAACGGCGCTTTTTCAGCAGGCACAGGAAATTTTGATGCTCAACGGATCAAAATACCATATGAAGGCAACTTTGAAATTGTCTTGGGTGAGGCGAGCATTACAGATATCGAAGTAGATGGCGGTAACCGCAAATGGATGTCAACTGCCAACGCAGGTCTTATCTTACTATCTCCCGACGGCACCGAAATCATTGCCCAATATAACGAAGACAACTCTCCCTTGATTTCCAATACCATCTACGACATAGAACTCAACCAAACATCAGGTGAACTATTTATTATTACCGATAAAGGTTTGGTTTCTTTTCGCATAGACGCCACCTACGAAGACCCTACTTACGAAACCCTTAATGTGTTTCCTAATCCGGTCAAGCCAGATTATTTCGGACCCATTACCATCCAAGGGATTCGCTATAATTCGGATGTAAAAATCACAGATGCCGGCGGTAATTTGATTTATAAAACACAATCAAACGGCGGCACCGCAACTTGGAACGGCCAAAACCTCAATGGCGAAAAAGTCCCAACTGGGGTCTATTTCTTCTGGACAGCCAATAATTACCAAGGTGGTGACCGCAAAGTGGCTAAAGTACTCGTGATCCGCTGATATGCTAGGTTTTGACTTTTTGTCTCCGTTATTGGAAATTGTCGCTGCAATCTTAGGCTTTGTTTATGTCTACCTCATTGCTACAGAAAAGTCTGTAGGCTGGATTTTCGGTATTGCTAGTGCCTGTTTCTACGCTTTGTTTTTCTATAACATGCACACATGGGGCTTGTTTAGCCAGCAAATTGCATATATCATTCTTGGTTTTTATGGATTGGTTACCTGGTCAGATCAAAAAGATGCCTTGCCCGTTCGGTCTATGGGGAAAGCAATTTGGATATGGGTTTTATTGAGTTTCTTGGTTGGTCTTTTGTTTTTCTTTGTTGTCTTGTGGCTTGAGTTGGGCGTTAAACCGTTTTTTTCCATTTATTTATTATGGGTCTGGCGAGAAGCACTAGACGCACAATTCTTTGTATTTTCCTTACTCGCTACTTGGCTCACCACAAGAAAAGTTTTGGAGAACTGGCTGGTCTGGATTGTTGTCAATATCGTTGGTGTTATCTGGTTCAGCGCCGAACATTGGTGGTCTACGGCTATTTTGTATTTCGCCTATCTTTTACTTGCTTTTAATGGCTATCGAAAATGGAAAAAAGCCCTCTGCGCATAGCGTTTACAGGTCCAGAGTCAAGTGGTAAAACGACCCTTGCTGTGTGGCTTTCTTCGTTTTTAGAACTCCCATTTATAGAGGAATATGCCAGAACCTATCTCGCCGATCAAATCGAATATGAGCAAGAGGACCTAGACATCATGGCCAATAAACAAGTTGAATTGTGGCCCAAAAAGGGTTTTGTAGCTGATACTGAAATGCATGTTTTTCAGGTGTGGTCGCAAGTGAAGTATGCGGAGGTTAGTCCTAAGATCAGTGAGCTTTTGAAGCAGCAGCACTTCGATCATTATTTTTTGTGCGCACCAGACATCCCTTGGGAAGCAGACCCGCTCAGGGAAAACCCTGATGATCGTCAGTATTTATTTGAAATGTACCTCGATGTACTTCAGAAAAATGAACGAAGTTTTACTATTTTGTCGGGCCCGCTAGAAAAACGCCAAGAACTGATTAAAGTCAAGGTTTTAAGTTTATTGAATGCCTAACTTTGTTGCATGAAACGCATTCTATTTATAGTTGTACTTTTTTTGATTGTAGTGCCCATTGGCTACTATTTCTTAAGTGACAAGAGCAAAACCAAGCCACTTCCCGTTATCAATCCTATCGATGTTCAACAAGAGATGGTCGATCCAGAAATGCTGAGAATAGGCCGAGGTCATAAGGTGGGTTCTTTTCGTTTTGAAAACCAAGATGGCGCATGGATTACCGACGCTGACATGAAAGGAAAGGTAAGTGTAGTGGAGTACTTTTTTACCACTTGCAAAAGTATTTGCCCTATCATGAATTCGCAAATGCAACGCATTCAGCGCAAATTTGCCAAGCAAACAGACGTACGTATTTTTAGTTTTACCGTGGACCCTGATATCGATACTGTAGCGCAAATGAAGCGTTATGCTACTGCGCATCAGGCCAAAGCTGGTCAGTGGCATTTTTTAACGGGTAAAAAGGCCGATTTATATGGTCTAGCCAGGCGCTCCTTCTTTGTATTGAAGCCCGCGGAGGCTCAAAACCTGGGCGATGCCGGAAGCGATTTTATTCACACCAACAACTTTGTGCTGATTGATCGCCAAATGCGAATTCGCGGCTATTATGATGGCACCAATCCAAAAGAAGTGAGTCTGCTTCAAGCACATATAGCGCAACTGCTTGATGAACCCCAATAAAGCATTTTCTTTTTACGTATCTTTGTAGTCAAATGAGACAACCAAAGAAAACAGGTGCAAAACCTAAAGCAACAGGCGCCAAAGATGCGCCAAAGGTAAGTGCCCGTGACAAGCGCAAATACATCGATTACAAAATCAAAGTCAAAAAAGGCGATCCACTTCCAAGTTTCCGCGAAGATGCCATCCGCCTCAATAAGTTTTTATCCAATGCAGGTATATGTTCGCGCCGTGAGGCCGATGTCCTCATTGATACAGGCGTAGTTTCTATCAATGGCGTTATCGTTACTGAAATGGGCTATAAAGTGAAGCCAGGCGACGTCGTTCAATACGATGGCGAAACCATTACAACCGGAACCAAACGCTATGTTTTGCTCAACAAACCTAAAGGCTACATTACTGCAATAGACGACCCCCGTGGTCGCAAAACAGTCATGACCCTTGTGAGCAAAGCTTGTCGTGAGCAAATTTTCCCTGTAGGGCGCATGGAACGCGACACCACTGGCCTTATGCTCTTTACCAACGACGGCGACATGATGAAAAAACTCTTGCATCCGCGTTACCACGCCCGCAAACTTTACCATATCGAGACCAATAAGTCAGTAGCCAAAGAAGACCTTGAAAAAATGACTCGTGGTCTCGATCTCGAAGATGGTCGCATGAAAGCTGAGGCCGCAAGTTTTGTAGAAGGAGGCGGCAGCAACGAAATTGGTGTCGAAATCCGTTCTGGTAAAAACCAAGTGGTACGCCGTATGGTAGAAGCACTCGGTTACGAAGTCATCAAGCTCGATCGTGTTGTCTACGCAGGCCTTACTAAAAAAGATCTACCACGCGGTTATTACCGTCACCTTACTGAACAAGAAATTGCTTTTCTAAAAATGTCAAAATGAAAAAATGGGTTTTCTTCGGCTTGTTAGTGCTTGGCGCCACCCTCACCGGATGGTTTGTCAAGGGTTGTGTTTCAGATGAAACCCTTACTTACACAAGTAAAAACCCAAACGCAGCTTATTTTTATCCACTTGACACCATTCCAAAAATTTATCATTACCGCGATATCGCAAATGGTTTAGACGAGGAGTTTCACCGCATTTATACAGTTGAAGACGCCGTTGGACCACACCTCATTGTGGAAGTATACGCGCCAGATGGCCGTTTGCGCGAAGCCATCAATTACAACATCGACTCTTTAGTAGTTCAGGATCATATGGTTGTCAATCGGGTTCAAAGCAAAGAAAAAACCGTTCTCTACAAAAATCAGCTTTTTCCTTTTGATCTTCAAAAGGAAACATGGTTCGCATCTAAGTTTAGTGGCGTAGTAGATTCAACCGTGCTTCTACACGAGGTTTTTAGAAAGTTTCAAAACCGAAAACAAACAGTCTTCCTAGGAAAAACAAAGGCAGAAGCCCTTTTTTTCCAAGACAAAATCAGAAGAACCGTACTGAATCCGTTTACACGCACGGAGAGAGAAGTAACAGGCCTCCAAACTACTGTTTTTGCAAAAGGCTATGGTTTAGTAGCTTGGTACAGTCGTAACAAAACCATTCACTACCGTTTGGAACGTGTTCTTACGCAAAAAGAGTGGGTTAAAATAATTTCTCGATGAAAAAGGTAATTTTCATGTTGTTGCTTTGCGTTATTGGCACACAGGCACAAGCACAATTCAAACCGCAAAAAAAATCAACAGCAGCAGGCACCATATTTGCTTATTGGGGCTACAACCGCAGTATTTACACGCCAAGCACCATTCGATTTATTGGGCCCGGCTATGACTTCAAACTTAAAGGTGTTCAAGCCGTAGACCGGCCATCTACCGACATCAACGAATATATCAACTTCAATACATTTACGGTTCCGCAGTTCGATGTGCGTATTGGCTATAACTTCAAACGCAATTGGGCCGTTTCATTGGGTTACGAACACATGAAATACGTCATGAAACACGGCCCCACCTATTATTTAAGCGGCACTATTAGCCCTGGTATAGACCAAGCAACAGGTTGGTCTGGTACCTACAGCGGAGACAGCGTTGTCACTAATGAAAACACCTTCCATTACGAAAATACAAATGGCCTCAACTACATCAATGTACAGCTGACCAACGTATTCAAAATCTATCAAACCGAAAAAGGAAACTTTGCACTTACCACCTTGATGGGTGTCGGTGCTGGTCCAATTTTGTCTTACAACGATTTTACTTTTGCAGGTGAAAAATCCATGGAAACTGTTTCGCTTTCTGGTGTCGGTGCTTCTGGTCACTTTGGTTTGCGCGCCGAGTTCTTTAAGCACCTATTTGTGGCAGCTAACATTCAGGGAGGCTTTATGGGTCAATACCGCGTCAAAACACGCCCCAATGACTACGACTCCAATGCCAAACAAGTATTCTTGTACGGCCAGCGCGATATCGTAGTAGGCGCGTTGTTTTATCTCAAGCAATCCGATAAGTGTAATACCTGTCCAAATTGGTAAAATGAAATACCTGATTGTCGGTTTAGGAAATCCGGGTTCTGAGTATGTCGAGACCCGTCATAACATAGGATTTAAAGTGCTAGATGAATTGGCCGCAGAATTGGCCGCAACTTTTTCTTTAGACAAAGCCGCTTTTCGTGCAGAAGCAAAGTATAAGGGCCGACAGCTCATACTGATCAAGCCCATTACTTTTATGAATTTATCGGGTAAAGCCGTAAACTATTGGCTGCAAACCGAAAAAATTCCCATTCAAAATTTATTAGTTATTACCGATGACATCGCTTTGCCATTTGGGACTTTACGCATGAAAGGCAAGGGCAGCGACGGCGGTCACAATGGCCTCAAAGACATCCAAGCGCTGTTAAAAACGCAAGAATACGCCCGTTTGCGCTTTGGTGTTGGCTCAGACTTTGCAAAAGGGCGCCAAGCAGATTACGTCTTGGGCCAATGGAAGTCCGAAGAACAATTAGCCTTACCCGAGCGCTTGCAAAGTGCTGCTTCAGCTGCCAAAAGTTTTGTATTCGATGGTCTTCCAATGGCCATGACCAACTGGAACAACAAGTAAGCCGACCAGTGTTAAGCTATTGTTAATTAGCTTTTTTTTCTTACCTTTCGTCAAACTACTAGCTAATGAAACACAGTTACTTACTGCTATTTTTGCTGTTTCAAATTACCCTGTTTGCACAGTATTGCACCAATGTAGGCCCTAGTGCCACCATAGATTCCAACGTGGAAAGCGTTGTGTTAAGTGGTGTTGTTGGCAATATTAATTACGTAGGTTGCCCAGGTGTAGTTGGCTTGCAAGACCTCACCCAGAGCACGAATGTTTCTCTAAATGCCGGTGGCACCTACACCATTTCAGTTAAATTTGGAACTTGCGGTGGTAATTACGCTGGCGCAGGTGAGGCCTGGATCGATTTTGATCAAAATGGAAACTTTGACCCTTATGAGAGCCTAGGTACTTGGGTGGGTATGCCGCCAGCACCTGTTCAAAACTGGTCTTTTACAGTTCCGCCAAATTCGGTAAATGGTCCTACGCGCTTAAGAGTGATGCAAAGAGAGCAGGGGACTATTCCTTTGAACCCTTGCGGCACGTATCAATGGGGGTCTGTTACCGATTTTGGCATTACATTAACAAACGGACTCGACTGCTCAGGTTATCCTGGTGACGACCAAAACGACGCGATCACTGTTGGGGCGCTACCATACACAGACACCCGTTCTACAGAAGTGTGTTATTCAAATCAAAATTATGTGTATCCATCGCCAGACATTTATTATTATTTTGAACCGAATCCTTTACTTGCTGAGGTCCAGGTTTCTTTGTGCGGCGCCAATTTTGATACGTTTTTAAGTGTTGTAGACATGAACGGGAATGTAGTTGCCTACAACGACGATTCAAACGATTGCGCACCACAATCTGCGCTTTCATTCGATGCTACGGCCCTTGGGCCAGTTCACATTATCGTAGAAGGTTGGGGTGCTTTTAGCGGCGATTACACTTTACAAATTTCTGCTAGTTATGTTGGGCTTGACGACACCGAGGCTACGGCGTTTAATGCTTTTCCAAATCCGAGTCAGGGGATTTTACACCTCACGCCAAATACCGGAGCGTATCAACTTTTTAATATGAGTGGGCAATTGCTCGAACAAATTGATACCGAGAGTGAGTCAATTTTTGAGTTGAACCATCTAGAATCCGGTGTTTACTTGCTCAAGAAATTAGCCTCAGGTCAGGTTCAAAAATGGCAAAAGATATGAGGGCTGTCATCTTGATTTTTTGCTTTGCACTAGCACCTCAATTATTTGGGCAATTCTGGATCCAGAAGTCTAGCTTTGGTGGTCCGGGGCGTCACCGCGCAACTGGCTGTGCTACATCGCACCGAGGTTATATGGGTCTTGGACATGTCAACGGTACGGGGCAAGATATCTCCTATAAAGATTGGTGGGAATACGACCCTGCATCAGATACCTGGACGCAAAAGGCAGATTTTCCTGTAAGTACCCATGGAGCAGTTGCTTTTGTTGCCGATAACTGCCCAATTGTAGGCGGTGGTTCGGCACTCAGCACGCAGTTTTATAAATTTGATCCAGGAAGCAACACCTGGGCTCCGATTGCCAATTGTATTTTGACAAATCCCGGAGACAGTCAAGGCTTTTCTATCAATAACCGCGGTTTTGTGTATCAGGCCAACCAATTAGCCAAATACAACCCCAATACGAATTCTTGGTCTCTGTGTGCCACTGCACCCATGAGCTTTGGTCAATGGACATGTGCTTTTGCAATAGAAGGCAGCGGGTTTATCAAGGGCGGAAATCAACTTTGGGAATACAAACCATTGCATGATCAATGGTATCAACGCGCTACTTTTCCAGGTGTATCAACTGGTGGAAGCTCTGCCTTTGCTATACAGCAACACGGCTACGTTACATCGGGTTATGTGGGAGGTTTATCTGTGGTTACTGATCAGGTTTGGTCTTTTCATCCTGCTACTAATTCTTGGAAACAAGAAATTGAATTTGCTGGTTCTAGCCGCCGTTTTCCAGTCGCGTTTGCTATCCATGACCGCGGCTATATTGGCACAGGCACAAATGGCATCAACTTCAATGATTTCTGGCAGTTCAACCCGACGGATAATAGCATTGGTATAGCGGAAGATGTAATGGCTGTCAAAGTATATCCGAACCCAGTAGTAGATGAAGTACATATTCAATGTTTAGGTCTTCCATTTGATCAACTAGAGCTCACCATCTTTGATATGAACGGAAAGTTATTATTGAAAGAAGACTTACTTTATTTTCAACAAGGTATAGATGTAACTGAATTGAAAACAGGAACATATATCTTGAAAATAAGCAATTCAAGCCAAATTCTTCATCAACAAAAGCTCCTGAAACGATGAGGTTAATTGTATTTATACTTTTCTTTCCTTTAGCGGTCTTTGGGCAGTATAATACTTGGACAAAACTCAACGATGTTGGCATGGGCAAACGCGAACGTGCTACAGGGTTTTCTATTGGTAGTTTGGGTTATCTCTGTGGGGGTTTAGATACCGCTGAGGTTATTCATAAAGATTTATGGGCCTACGACCCTCAAACCGATGCTTGGACGCAAAAAGCAGACCTTCCAGGCTCGGCTCGCCGAGATGCCGTTTCGTTTGTGATTGATAATTATGCATTTGTAGGATCTGGTATGGACAGCATTTCCGGGCCTACCGGCACAACGCTTAAAGATTTTTGGCGCTACAACCCCAGCACGAACTCGTGGTCTGCTGTAGCAGATTTTCCAGGAGCTGGAGGCGACGGCGTTTATTTTGCCACGGGCTTTGCTGCTGGAGGGAAGGGCTACCTCTGTGGTGGCAAAACAGGACCTAATTTGTATAGCAATCAGCTTTGGGAATACAAACCAAGTAACAACCAATGGATCCAACGCGCCAATTTCCCTGGAGGAATACGTTATCAAATGCTTTCTTTCGTTGTCGGCAACAAAGCATACGTTGGGATGGGTACAGATCAGAATACCTTTAAAAAGGATATGTATTGTTATGATCCAGGTGCCAATAATTGGCAAACAATAGCTCCTTTTCCAGGCTATGAAAGGGGATCGGCCAGCACTTTTGCGCTTGAAGAACGCGGCTTTGTTTGCTTAGGCAACAACGGCGGCTTACTGACAGACCTCATTGAATATAATCCTAAAACTGATACTTGGACGCTTCGTGCTGAGTATGGTGGTAGTGGCCGCAAAAGCGCTGTTTCATTTGTAGTGGAAGGCAAGGCATATGTGGGCACTGGCAAAGGATATTCAGGTAAAAAAGCCAGTTGGTACGTATATGCACCTGCTAATTATGCTGCGCTAAACGAGCTTGAAGCTGTACTTCAAATGTATCCAAATCCGGTTGTATCAGCCCTTCATATCAGTGGAATGACAGGGCAAATTGTTGATGTCACCATTTACAATTCCTCTGGAAGAAAATTGAAGACGCAAGATCTTTCTGCTTCTCATGAAAGTTTTATCGATGTTTCTATGTTAGAAAGTGGCGTTTTTATATGCAGTTTTAGACTTGCAGATGGTCAAGTGTTGACTAAGAAAATAGTGAAGTCATGAATTTAAAAACAGCTTTTTTCTTATTCTATTTTCTTGCCTTGCATGTGATGCATGCACAGGACTATTGGTTGCAAAAAGACACTGTAAATGGTCCGCCAAAGTCTGCTGCTAGCTCTTTCGTACTTGAAAATAGGGCCTATATTATCGCCGGCACCGATGATTTTGAATACAAACGCAAAATGTACTCTTACCGCGCCGATCAGGACGACTGGGATGATGAAGTGTCATTAGGCGGTGATGGGGGCGATGGCTTGGCCAGAATTGGCGCCACCTCGTTTGCCTTGATCCACGAAGGCCAATCTAAGGGTTATGTTTGTATGGGCCAGACCCAAACTATTGCTTTTATGAACGATTTATGGGAATACGACCGCAGCACCGAAGCCTGGACCCAAAAAGCAAATTTTATTGGTGCGCCGCGCCGTGAGGCAGTAAGTTTTGTAATTGACAACAAAGCATATGTAGGTACGGGTTCTAGCGCAGCGGGCCTCAAAAAAGATTTTTATGTCTATGATCCGAGTAGTAATACTTGGGAGCAAGTCAGTGATTTTGCAAGCACCGCCCGCAGAGCTGCTGTTGGTTTCTCGATGGACGCTTACGGATTTGTTGGCACTGGAGACGACGGCGCACTATGCCAAGACTTTTGGATGTACAACCCGCAAACAGACCAATGGATCCAGAAGGCAAATTTCCCAGGTAACGCGCGCTCGGGCGCTTGTGGTTGGGCAGCTTTTCCTGTTTGTTATTTAGGCACAGGTGAAGATGCTGCTCATACCTTTCACAATGACCTCTGGGAATACAACTATTTCTTGAACTCCTGGACGCAGCGCGCCAATTTACCTGGTCCTGGCCGCAAAAATGCAATAGCCTTTTACCTCGATGGTTGGGGACATATCGCCACAGGCTACAATAATGGCGTTTTTTTCGATGACCTCTGGGCGTATAGTGGTACAGCTTCAATAGCGTCTTCAGACAATCTAAATATTATCGCAAGGCCTAACCCAACTGTAGCTTATCTTGAGTTTGAAATTCAAGAACCTAACGCAACAGTTCAAGTTTTTTCTGCATCGGGTCAAGCTATGGACTTTAATTGGAGTCAAAATAATTCTAAAATAACGCTTGACACCAGCCCATTTCCACCTGGAACCTACTTTTTAGTGATCAAAGCAGACCAAATGCAGTATTGCACTACTTTTGTCAAATGCAACGGATAATCTTCTTTTTTGCAATTTTAGCAGCTTGTCAAGCCGGTCCTCAAAAGGAAGTAACAGTCAAAACAACCCCTGCAACTCCTGTAGCACCAAAGAAAAAACCTGCTTCCAGAAGTACTTATGAGATCACAACCTTGCAAAGTGCCAATGGTTGGTCATATCAAATTCGACAAAATGGCAAATTACTTGTCGATCAACCCACCATTCCAGGCCGCCCCGGAACTGCCGGTTTTCAGAGCCAAGATGATGCACAAAAGGTAGCAGAATTAGTGAAAGCAAAGTTGCAAGCAAAGGTGTTTCCGCCAAGTATTAGCGAAGCTGATTTGCAGAATTTAAACATTCACTAACTTTGCAACATGAAAAGAATCCGCATCTCGCAAATTTTAGCAGGCCATGAGGCCCTGCAAGGTCAAGAAATCGTTGTAAAAGGATGGGTGAGAGCCTTCCGCTCGAATCGTTTTGTGCAACTCAACGATGGTTCTTGTATGGCCAATTTGCAAGCGGTAATCGATTTTGAACAATGGGATGAAGCCCTGTTGAAACGCATTACAACTGCTTCGGCACTTTCCTTAACAGGTACCCTCGTTGCCTCGCAAGGTTCCGGGCAAGCTATCGAGCTTCAAGTAACAGGTATCGAAATTTTAGGCGACGCGCATCCAGACGACGTTCAAAAAACGGTCATGCAGCCCAAGCGCCACAGTCTAGACTTCCTGCGCGAACAAGCCCACTTGCGTTTCAGAACAAATACTTTTGGTGCTGTTTTCAGAATTCGGCATGCGGTTGCATTTGCCATTCATCGGTTCTTCAATGAGCGCGGTTTTTACTACCTCCACACCCCAATCATTACAGGTTCGGATGCAGAAGGTGCAGGAGAAATGTTCAGAGTAACTACCCTCGATCCCAAAAACCCACCGTTAAACGACGACGGTCAAATTGATTACAAGCAAGACTTCTTTGGCAAGCCAGTCAACCTTACTGTGTCGGGTCAGTTAGAAGCCGAATTAGCAGCAACAGCTTTAGGTCAGGTGTACACATTCGGACCAACTTTTAGAGCAGAGAACTCCAATACTTCTCGCCATTTGGCTGAATTTTGGATGATCGAGCCCGAAGTTGCTTTCAACGACCTCAAAGACAACATGGACCTCACCGAGGATTTCTTGAAATATATTTGTGCTTATGTACTTGAAAATTGCGCAGCAGATGTTCAGTTTTTAGACGAGCGCGATGCACAAGAACAAGCACAGAAACCTGTCAATGAGCGCCACGAAATGAGCCTCTTGGAGCGCCTTAAATTTGTTATTGAAAACCCTTTCAAGCGCCTCACTTATACCGAGGCAATTGACGTACTTCTGAATTCAAATCATTACAAGAAAAAGAAATTCAAGTATCCAGTAGAGTGGGGCATCGATCTACAAAGTGAGCACGAACGTTATTTGGTAGAGAAAGAATTCAAGTGTCCGGTCATTCTTACCGATTACCCTGCCAAGATCAAAGCGTTCTATATGCGCCTAAATGAGGATGGTAAAACGGTTGCAGCAATGGACGTACTTTTCCCAGGTATTGGCGAAATTGTAGGCGGTTCACAGCGCGAAGAGCGTCATGATGTTTTGGTGCAGAAATGTGAAGAGTTTGGTATTCCAGCCGAAGAACTTTGGTGGTACTTCGATACGCGCAAGTTTGGTACGGTTCCGCATGCAGGCTTTGGCTTAGGTTTTGAGCGCATGGTCATGTTTGTAACCGGAATGTCTAACATCCGCGACGTCATTCCTTTCCCACGAACGCCGCTCAACGCAGAGTTCTAGAAAACGTGCTTACCGGCAATGAATCCGGTAGTCCAGGCAGCTTGAAAGTTATAACCACCGGTAATGCCATCGATATCTAAAACTTCACCCGCAAAGGAAAGGTTTGGATGTTTCTTACTTTTCATGGTCTGAAAGTCAATTTCTGAGAGCGCAACACCGCCAGCAGTAACAAATTCCTCTTTAAAGGTGGTTTTGCCCTGCACTTCAAAACGGTCGTTGAGTAAAGTATTGACCAATTTATTGATCGCTTTTTTGCCTACTTCTGCCCAGCGCTGATCAGCTGATATTTCTGCGCGCACAAGTAGATGGTTCCAGAGGCGGTTGGTAAGCGGAGTAGGGTTCCAATTGCTGAGTTTCTTAGCGCCATGGGCGTTGATGGTATGTGTTAGGTCTTGGCGCAAGTCGTCTTCCTTTTTTTGATCGAGCCAATTGACAAGAATGGCAAACTGGTAATTTTTCTCGGCTAATAAGCGCGCACCCCATGCCGAAAGCAACAATACTGCTGGCCCACTCATGCCCCAGTGGGTAATCAATAGGGGGCCTTGCCCACTTAATTTGGTGCCTTCAATTTTAACGGTCGCATTTGGCACCACCGTTCCCATCAATTCAGAGATTGGGTTTTTAGGCATGTTGAAAGTAAACAGTGAAGGTAAAGGCTCAATGATTTCTAGCCCAAGTGCTGCCAACCAATCCAGGCCGCTTCTTTTAGGTTGCCCGCCTGCACAGATCACGACATGGTCGTAGGTTTGTATGGCTTCATTGTTATGAATAGTGACTGCTGTGCTAGAGACTTCTAATTTGGAAATATATTGTTGGGTTTTGAGGATAATTCCGAGTTGCTTACAGGTATTCATAAAGCAATCAATGATCACTTGCGAATCATTTGCAACGGGAAAAACGCAACCGTCGGGATATACTTTGAGGGCAACTCCTCTGGACTCAAACCATTCAAAAGTGTCGGTGGCAGCAAATTGATGAAAGGCTTTGCGCAGTTGGGTGTTACCCCTCGGATAAGCGTTGGAAAGCTCCTTGATGTCGGGGCAGTCGTGGGTGACGTTGCAACGCCCACCGCCAGAAATCTTGACTTTTGCTAAAAACTTATTGCTTTTTTCTAAGATGCTTACCTGAGCATTTGGCCAATGTTGTTTGGCAGATATAGCTGCAAAAAAACCAGCTGCTCCTCCACCAATGATTGCAATTTTTTGCTGCTTGCCCATTAGTAAATCTTGTTAATTTTCCAATTTCGACCGTTAAACACAGCGCTTTCTTGTTCCTTTTTTCCTTTGAGAGCTTGGTAAAGAGGTGCTTCTGTGCTCAAGCAAAAATAGGTGGTTTGATCTAATTGAACTGGCCCAAAAGGCACACTACAGTAGTACCAATTTTGGTCAATTTCAAAAAGAGCGCCCACTAGAATTTGGTCGAGCGCCACACTTGGATCTAATTTTTGAAGCACGGCTAATTGCTCTTGAGCAAGGGCAATTTGTTGATCGAGTTTTCCGATTTCGATTTGCGCCATGGCAATACCCACTTCGTGTTTGTCGCCTGCGGAGCCCTTGCCACTTTCGGTGCTATCGATGCTTAATTGGCTTCGTCCGAGCTGCAGCGTAGATTTCCGACTTTCGAGGGCGTTAAATAATTCTTGGTGGAGCCTTGTTTTGAGCGACATATCTTGCAAAAATAGCCCGATTTGTCGTAAATTCGCGTCTTTACAAAGTTATCGTTCATGAAAGCAAAATATCCTGAGTACAAAGGATTAAATCTTCCTAATGTCGCTGCCACCGTTCTTGAAAAATGGCAAAAAGAATCCATTTTTCAGCAATCCGTGGCACAGCGCAACGGAGCACCCTCTTTTGTCTTTTATGAAGGGCCGCCTTCTGCCAATGGTTTGCCCGGCATTCACCACGTCATGGGCCGTGCCATTAAAGATATCTTTTGTCGTTACCAAACACTCAAAGGAAAACAAGTGCACCGCAAAGCCGGTTGGGACACCCACGGCTTGCCTGTAGAACTCGGCGTAGAAAAAGAACTCGGTATTACCAAAGAAGACATCGGTACCAAAATCAGTGTAGATGCCTATAACGAAGCTTGTAAAGAGGCGGTCATGCGCTACACCGATATCTGGAACCAACTCACCGAAAAAATGGGATATTGGGTCGATATGCAAGATCCATACATTACCTACACCCCTAAATACATGGAGAGCGTTTGGTGGTTGCTCGCTCAGCTTTACAACAAAGGATTGTTGTATAAAGGCTATACCATTCAGCCGTACTCGCCTAAAGCAGGAACAGGCCTGTCTTCGCATGAACTCAACCAACCGGGTTGCTACAAGGACGTCAAAGACACCACAGTTGTAGCTATGTTCGAGCTTTTAGCTGGACAAAACCTCCCGTTCGAAGCAAGTTTTTGCGAACAAACGCATTTACTCGCCTGGACCACTACACCCTGGACACTTCCCTCTAATACGGCATTGACAGTAGGCCCGCAAATTGAGTACGTTCTCGTTGCAACCTACAATCAATATACTTTTGAACCCATGCAAGTTGTGCTTGCTAAAAACTTGGTGGGGTATCAATTTGCAAAAGGATTTACGCAAGTTCAAGATGTAGCAGAGTTGGCAAGTTATGAGAAGGGAGCTAAACAAATACCCTATTTTATTTTAGATACTTGCTTGGGTAAAGAATTACTAGACTTACGCTATGCCCAACTCTTGCCTTATGCCCAACCTGCCGAAAACGCAGCTGCAGCTTTCCGCGTCATTGGCGGCGATTTTGTAACTACCGAAGACGGCACCGGAATTGTACATACCGCCCCAACTTTTGGTGCAGATGACGCCCGTGTGGCGGCTGACGCCGGTGTGCCAGGGCTGCTCGTCGCAGACGAGCGAGGCAACCTCGTGCCGCTCGTAGACCTCCAAGGCCGTTTCCGTTCGGAAGTCGGGCCTTATGCAGGCATGTACGTCAAAAATGAATACTACGATGCAGGTCAGGAGCCAGAACGTTCCGTAGATGTGCAAATTGCCATTCAACTCAAAGAAGAAGGCAAGGCCTTTAAAGTTGAGAAATACGAGCACTCCTATCCACATTGTTGGCGCACAGACAAACCGGTCCTGTATTATCCGCTAGACTCCTGGTTTATCCGAGTAACAGATCAAAAAGACCAATTAGTTGCTCTCAATAAAGAAATCAACTGGAAGCCAGAAGCAACAGGCACAGGGCGCTTTGGCAAGTGGCTCGAAAACGCCAACGACTGGAACCTCTCGCGTTCGCGTTATTGGGGCATTCCAATTCCTATTTGGTCTACCGAAGAGGGCGATGAACGCAAATGCATCGATTCTATTGCCACGCTTCAACAAGAAATTGACTTAGCCATTGCTGCCGGCTTTATGTCCAGCAACCCATTTGCGGGCTTCAAGCCATCTGATTTTTCAGCGGCCAACTACGAGCAAATCGACCTACATAAACACAAAGTTGATCCGATCATCTTGGTTTCGCCATCGGGCAAACCCATGAAACGCGAGGCAGACCTCATTGACGTTTGGTTCGACTCCGGCGCTATGCCCTATGCTCAATTGCACTATCCTTTTGAAAACCGCGAACTCATAGACAACAATTTGGCTTTCCCAGCAGACTTTATCGCAGAGGGCGTAGACCAAACCCGCGGATGGTTTTATACCCTCCATGCCATTGCAACTATGGTTTTTGGATCGAAAGCCTATAAAAATGTGGTTTCAAATGGTTTAGTCCTCGACAAAAACGGACAAAAAATGTCCAAGCGCTTGGGCAATGCCATTGACCCGTTCTCAACTTTAGATCAATATGGCCCAGATGCCACGCGTTGGTACATGATTACCAATGCCCAACCTTGGGACAACCTCAAATTCGACTTAGAAGGTATTGCTGAGGTACAACGCAAGTTTTTCGGAACACTTTACAATACTTATTCTTTCTTTGCGCTTTATGCCAATATCGATGGCTTTACTTTTGAAGAAGAGGCCATTGCACTCTCGCAAAGACCAGAAATTGACCAATGGGTACTTTCCAAACTGAACTCTTTGGTAGCAGAGGTAGATGCAGCTTATGCAGCCTATGAGCCCACTAAAGCAGGCCGCGCCATTCAAGAGTTTGTAAGCGAGCAATTATCTAATTGGTATGTGCGTTTGTGCCGCCGTCGTTTCTGGAAAAATGACGACGCCCAAGACAAACTTGCTGCTTACCAAACACTCTACACTTGTTTGGAAACCGTAGCTGTTTTAGCTGCGCCAATTGCGCCGTTTTACATGGATCAGCTCTATTCAGATTTGAATCAAACTACCGGCCGACACGCTAAAGCATCTGTACACCTTGCCGATTTCCCTCAAGCCATTGCCAATCAAATTCTACCGACACTAGAAACCCAAATGGAACTCGCACAAAAAACTTGTTCGTTGGTACTGGCCTTGCGCAAGAAGCAGCATATCCGTGTGCGTCAGCCTTTGCAAAAAATCATGATTCCTGTGTTAAATGCGCAGGAGGCAGCCAATTTCCGCCATGTCACAGACCTCATTTGCTCAGAAGTCAACGTCAAAGAACTCGAGCTCCTTACCGATACAGGCATCCTCGTGAAGTCCATTAAACCGAACTTCAAAACAATTGGGCCCAAATACGGCAAGCAAATGAAAGCAATTAGCGCATTGGTCCAGCAGTTCGACCAAAACGATATCGCGCAAATTGAACAAAATGCAGGCTGGAGTGGCCTCGTCGACGGCGAAACACTCGTACTAGACCTCAGCGATTTCGAGATCCAAGCTCAGGATATTCCAGGTTGGTTGGTTGCCAATGAAAATGGCCTCACCGTTGCCCTCGACGTCACTATTTCGGACGAGCTCAAGGCTGAAGGATTGGCTAGAGAAATTGTAAACCGCATTCAAAATTTGCGCAAAGAAAGCGCCTTTGACGTCACGGACCGCATCCATGTTCTCATCGACACCACCGAACAAATACAGGCGGCAATTACAGCGCATAAAACTTATATTTGTACAGAGGTATTGGCCAACGATATTCAATTTGAAACGCTGGATATTCCAAAAACAGAAGAAATCGAAGGCGAAGCTGATACCGCAATTCAACTTTCAAAATAACGCACATGAACAACTGGTTCCTAGACGATAAAGAAACTCAAACCTTAAGTGGTGCAGCTGTCAAATGGTTTGACCACCGTTTTTTTGAAATCAAGTTTGACGGTAAAAAATACCACGGAGAGCTCGTAGCAGACCAATCTGAAACGGGTCAACTTACGATCCGCATCAATCACCGCACTTTTGAGGTTAAAAAAGCACATGCCCTAGACGCGCTCATAGCAGCCATGGGCCTAGACCAACCAAAGTTGCGCAAGTTAAAAGAAATGCAGGCACCAATGCCGGGCCGCGTGACCGCCATACATGTGCAGGTAGGGCAAGAAGTAGAGCCAGGCGCTGCGCTCCTTTCTCTCGAAGCCATGAAAATGGAAAATGTCTTGAAAGCTGAAGGTGTAGGTGTAGTTTCAGCAATTGCGATTCAAGAAGGTGATGTAGTAGAAAAAGGTGCTATCCTTATTCATTTTGAGTAATGATAAATTCCCTTTGAGAAATGATTTACCTAAGTTCTTCTATAAGAAGTTGACCTTTATTTGTTGCGTCTTCAGTTTTTAGGCGTTTATTTGATCCGAATCTGACATTTTTTATCGCGGTCTAGAACTACTTTAGCCGACTCAAAGCTTGGTGCTGAAAACGTTTCTCTAGCATTATTCGAAAAACCATAGGCCTCTGTGGGCGCACCAAATAGGTTTTTGTCGAGCTTACCATTCTTGTTTTCGTCGTGATAAACGGCCAACGCATAGGTATCTTTGGGTAGGTTTTTGAACCGATACGTGTGGCTTTTGCCTTCATGCGTGACAACCACACCTTTGTATTGTTTGCCGAAAAGCGGGAAGGTACTGCTTGAATTGAATAAACCGATGAAAATGGTTCCTTTGTTGTTAGGGATACCCTCTACCTCCACCTCGAGGTCATACGAGCTGCCTAGCAGACTCAATAAAGAAAGAATAAGGATCAGTTTCATATTGCTACTAACAAACTTAAAGTAAAGCTGTTCAGCTACCAACAGATTCTCTAACTTTGTTTCATGAATAAATACATCTTAGTTACTGGAGGTGCAGGTTATATTGGCTCACACACGGTTGTTGCCTTGCAAAAGCAAGGGTTTATACCCGTTATTGCCGATGATTTCCGCAATGCAAATCCAGTAGTTTTAGAGGGCTTGCGCCACATTCTAGGACACGAGACTATTGTACATCGCGTTGACATCTGCGACAAGCCTGCAATGGAAGCACTCTTTGAAAAATACGCGTTTACTGGAGTGATCCATTTTGCCGCCTATAAAGCTGTAGGCGAATCAGTGCAAAAACCTTTAGCCTATTACCAAAACAATTTGGTAGGGCTGCTCAATATCTTAGCTTTAATCGAAGCATTTGAGGTTCAAAATTTTGTTTTTTCGTCTTCTTGCACGGTATATGGTGAGCCGCAAGGCGCCAAGGAAGTTAGTGAAGCTACACCCAAACAACTACCAGAGTCGCCGTATGGTTACACTAAATGGATGGGTGAGCAAATAATTGCTGATTTTCACCGCAGTGCTCCACAGCTCAAGCTTATGAACCTGCGTTATTTCAATCCTGTTGGTGCGCATCCGTCTGCAAGAATAGGTGAGTTTCCGATTGGGAAACCCAATAATTTGTTGCCATTTGTGACCCAAACAGCCATTGGCAAACAAGCACATTTAACTGTTTTTGGCAACGATTACCCAACCCGTGATGGTTCTTGTATAAGAGACTATATCCACGTAATGGATCTCGCCGAGGCGCATGTAGCGGCCTTGACTTATTTAATGAATCAAAACGAAGGTTTATTAGAAGCCGTGAATATTGGCACCGGTGAGGGCACTTCTGTACTCGAAATTGTAAAGGCTTTTGAACGCATTACAGGCCAACCTTTGCCTCATGTGCTTGGCCCGCGAAGAGCAGGCGATGTCATCGAAATTTACGCCAACGCAACCAAAGGCCAAGAATTACTAGGCTGGAAGGCGCGTTTGAGCATAGACGACGCCATTAAAGATGCTTGGGCTTGGGAGAACTATTTAGCAACCTTATGATCATAGATACACATTCACACCTCTATGCTGAGGAGTTTGATACAGACCGCGCTGAGGTCTTGAAACGCGCCAAGCAAACAGGGGTAGGGGCTATTTTATTGCCCAATATTGACGTCGATAGTATTGTTGCGCTAGAACAATTAGCCAACGAACAAATCTCTTGCGTGCCAATGATGGGCTTGCATCCAACCTACGTCAAAGACAACTGGCAGCAAGAACTTGCTACTATAGAAGCTCAGCTTTTTGCAGCTCCGGAGCGTTATTGTGCTGTGGGTGAAATTGGTCTAGATCTTTATTGGGACGACACCTTTTTGGAAGCTCAAAAAGAAGTGTTCCGAATTCAAGTACAATGGGCTAAAAAATTGCAATTGCCCATCGCTATACATGTACGCAAAGCTTTTGAAGAATTGTTTGCCGTACTTGATCAGGAATGGTCACCAGAACTAAGTGGTGTTTTTCACTGTTTTACAGGCAGCAAAGAGCAGGTGCAGCGGATTTTAAAGTATCAGCATTTTTATTTTGGCATCGGTGGGGTCCTTACTTACAAAAATGCGGGCTTGGCCGAGGTAGTTAAAGACATTCCGCTGGATAAACTACTGCTTGAAACCGACGCTCCGTATTTATCGCCTGTGCCGTATCGTGGCAAACGCAATGAGCCTTCCTATCTTATTGAGGTGGTTACTAAATTACAAGAAACCCTAGGTTTATCTTCCGCCGAAATTGAAGCCCAAACAAGTGCAAATGCCATTCGCCTTTTTCACTTAGAAAAATTCCTTACATTCGAGCATGCGTAAGCTCTTACTTATTTACACCGGCGGCACCATTGGCATGATTACTAATGCACAAACTGGCGCCCTTGAAAGTTTTGATTTTGCACATCTTTATGCGCATATTCCAGAACTCAAACGTTTTGAGCTCGATATACAAGTCAAGAGTTTTGAACAACCGCTAGATTCTTCGGAAGTTAGCCCCCAGCATTGGCAACAAATAGCTTCCTGGATCACCGATGCATACGACCAGTTTGACGGTTTTGTAATCTTACACGGCACAGACACCATGGCCTACACAGCCAGCGCCCTAAGTTTTATGTTGCAAGGCTTAAGAAAGCCGATCGTATTTACGGGATCGCAGCTGCCCATTGGCATCATCAGAACCGATGGTAAAGAAAACCTGATTACCGCTATTGAAATTGCCGCGGCATGCGATGCCCAAGGTGAACCAATAGTGCAAGAAGTTGCTGTCTATTTTGAATACGCACTCTTTAGAGGGAACAGGAGTTCTAAGGTATCGGCACATCAGTTTGAGGCCTTTGCAGCACCGAATTATCCGCTATTGGCCAAGGCAGGCGTACAAATTGAATGGTACAAAGAGCGTTTGTTTCGGACAAACTTACCGGCGCTTCAACCCCAACTCCAGTTAAGTAATGAGGTGCTTATTTGGCGTCTTTTCCCAGGAATGCCAATAGCTTTATACGCAAAGGCACTTCAATTTCCTCAAGTAAAAATTTTGATCTTAGAAACTTTTGGTGCTGGCAATGCTTTTAGCACTATCGAATTTCAGTCAGTTATTCAAGGATATATTGCTGCTGGTGGTTTGGTATTGAATATCACACAGTGCCAGAGTGGTGCTGTGCGCCAAGGCGCTTACCAAACCAGTACGTTTTTCGAACAAATTGGTGTCGTTAGCGGCGCAGATTTAACAGCCGAAGCAGCACTAACCAAAAGTATGTTCGCATTGGCCAATATCGAGGCGGCCCACCGTGGGCACTTTCTTAAATCTGCAATTGTTGGCGAACTGACTACTCTTGAAAAAGGATAATTAGTTTCTTTCGATTAATTTGCCGTCTAACACTTCTAAAATTCTTCCAGGATAATGCTGTACCATTTGCATGTCATGGGTGGCCATTAAAATAGCGGTGTTTTCTTCTTTAGCGACCGCTAAGAGTAGTTCCATGATTTCTTTGGAGGTTTCAGGATCAAGGTTACCGGTGGGTTCGTCGGCAAGAATGAGTGCAGGCTGATTGAGTAATGCCCTCGCGATAGATACGCGTTGTTGTTCTCCACCAGAAAGCATGTGTGGAAAAGCATTTGCTTTTTGCTCAATTCCGACAAGCTGTAGGCAATTGAGCGCACGTTGTTCCATGAGTTTTTTGTCTTTCCAGCCCGTTGCGCCCAGAACAAACTTGAGGTTGTCAATTACATTTCGGTCTGTGAGCAACTGAAAATCTTGAAATACAATACCAATTTTGCGGCGCAAAAATGGGATATCTTTGCGTTTGAGTCCTTTTAAGGAATATCCACAAACCTCGCCATCACCTTCTAACAAAGGAATTTCAGCGTAAAGCGTTTTGAGCAAACTACTCTTCCCGCTACCGGTTTTACCGATTAAATAGGCAAAAGATTGAGCAGCTAGTTCGAGCTGAACTTGATCTAAGATGAGGTTATCTTGTTGGTAGATTTTGGCCGCGGCCAGCGCAATGACATTTGACACGAGTTCTAATTTTAGACAAATGTGTTCAATATGTCGTAACCATTTGTTAAAACACTCGATTTTATCTTAACAAATTTAGGTTTAAAACTTTTGCCTACACGGGTCTAGATGGGCCCATACCCCTCTTAATTTTACATTCTATGAATCGTAACTTGCGTTATCTTGTCCTCCTTATGTGCTTTCCAGTTTATTTCTGGGCGCAGGAGTCCGTTAAATATAGCGGAGAAAATGCAGCATTTTTTAATGCTGAGGAATTATTTACCAAAGCTCAGTTTGCAGCCGCAAAACAAGAGTTTCGGGTTTTTATTAATGGTTGCAGCGCACAAAAGCGCAATGAGCACGACCCCTATTTAGTCAAGGCCCATTATTATGAAGGAATGGCAGCACTCAAGCTCTACCACAACGATGCCATTCCCTTACTAGAGCAATTCAACAAAACCTACCCTGAAAATAATTTCAAGAACGAAATTGCCATTGGCGTGGGGTCTTATCATTTTCAGTCTGAAGACTACCTGAATGCGCAAGTAGCTTTTGCGCAAATCAATTTGTCTGGTTTGAGTGCCGAACAAAAAGAAGAGGTCTTGTTCAAACTAGGCTACTCCGCTTACCAAAATGAAGACCAAGACGCTGCTTATTTGGCGTTCAAGGAAATCAAGAGCGGCAGTACGCAATATGCCAAACCAGCCCTGTATTTTTACGCGCATATCAGTTATGTGCGCTCTGCACTACAAGAGGCATTAGAAGGCTTTCAGGCGCTGCAAAAGGATTCCACTTTTTGTAGTGTGGTTCCTTATTACATCGCTCAAATTCTATACAAGCAGAAAAAATACCAAGAGGTTATTGATTTTGCACCTACGGTATTAACCTGCGGATTTGTCAATAATGAATTCGATATTCAACACATTATAGGCAATGCCTACTATCAAATGGGTAAATACGAGTTGTCTTTACCATTTTTGGAGCGTTACCATCAAAATGCCCGCGGCACCCGCGACGACTACTACGAGTTGGGTTTTGTATATTACAAGACCAAACAATATGAGAAGGCAATTAAAAATTTCGACCGCGTTACGCGCAGCAAGGACAGCCTGTGCCATATTGCCATGTATCAAATTGGAGATGCTTATTTACAACTCAATAAATTCTTGCCAGCACGCAGCGCATTTGAACGCGCCGCTGAAATGAACTTCTTACCACAAATTCAAGAGGATGCTTTGTTTCAGTTTGCGGTTATATCTTTCAAAGTAGACATCAATCCTTACGATGAATCTGTACGCGCATTTGAAAACTACCTGAGTCAGTACCCCGATTCCAAAAGAAAAAGAGATGTGTATCAATACCTAGTAAACGTATATACCAACACCTCTAACTTTGCAAAAGCACTTGAATCCATTGAAAAATTACCTTCAAAAGATGCACAGCTCAAAAAGGTGTATCAAACCGTTGCATTTAATTACGGTGTAGAGCTATTTCAAAAAGGTCAGCTCTCCGAGTCTTATAATGCATTTAAACGCGTAGATACCTATCCGATGGATCCGCAGATGGTTGCACTTTCTCGTTACTGGATGGCCGACATCTCGTTCAGAAAAAACGAGTTAGCAGCGGCGATCAACATGTACCGTGACTTCATCAATTCACCGGCTTCTAATTCCTTGCCAGAAAAAGTAGATGCCTACTATAATATTGGTTATGCTTATTTGGAGCAAGGTAAACGCGATGAAGCTATTCAGTCTTTTCGTACCTATTTACAACTCAATCCTAATAAAGAGAACAAAGTTGTTGATGCCACATTTAGAATTGCAGACGCTTATTACGTGAACAAACAAAATTTGCAAGCCATTCAATATTATCAGCAAGCATATAATCTGAATTCGGCCCTCAACGATAAAGCGCTATTTTATTTGGCAAAAGCCCAAGGTTTCAATGGACAGCTTAGCGAAAAAGCACAAACATTAAGTAAACTTCTTCAAGAAGAACCGGTTTCAAAATACCGCATGAATGCGCAATACGAGTTGGCAAGAACCTACATGTCGCAACTCAATTACGATGCAGCCCTTAGCGCATATCAAGACTTTTTAGCGGAGTTTCCGAAAACGCCATATTTGCTAGATGTCAAGCTGGACATCGCCGATATTTATTATAAAAAATGGGACTATACAAAGTCCGAAGCGGCCTACCTTGAAATTCTATCGAGTTATGAGCAGCAAAGAGAAGTCTGCAAGAAGGTAGTAATGAATTTGATCGATGTCTATAATGCACAGAAAAAGCCAGACATGGCATCAGACGTCATTGATCGCTATCCTTGTGCAAATATTTCTACCGAAGAAAAAGAAAATATCTTCTTTACACCAGCGCTTGCCGCATACGAAGACACCAATTTTAGAGAGGCTGTTGAGAAATTCGAAATTTATCTCAATAAATTCCCTTCTGGGCGCTATGTAAATGAAACCTATTTTTATTTAGGTAATAGTTTGTTAAAAACCAAAGATTCAAGCAGTGCAATTGCTCAATTTGAAAAGTATTTAGGTACGTCTGTAACTACTTATGCCGAATATGCAGCTACCAAAACGGCCGCATATTATTATGTCAAAAAGAATTATAATAAGGCCCTACAGTACTATCAAAAGATGGAAACACTTGCCTCTAAACCAACGAGTACTTTCGAAGCGAAGTTAGGCATCATGCGTTGTTCGTTTATGGAGAACAATTACCAAATAGCTAAAGAAAACGCCGCATTTGTACTCGAAAACGCCGCGCTAACACCACAGTTAAAAGTTGAAGCGGAATACGCGACAGGGCTGGCCAATTACCACCTCAAGCAATTTGAAGCTGCCAAGCAGTCATTAGAATGGTTGGTAAAAAACACGACAACCTCCATGGGATCCGAAGCTAAATATTTGTTGGCAGATATCTATTACGGTCAGCAAATGTACGACGAAGCTGAAACCGAGGTAAAGGCTTTGCTCAAAATGAAACCGAGCTACAATTACTGGGTTGCCAAAGGACTTTTGTTACAAACCCGTGTGCATATCGGCCGCGAAGATCTATTTCAAGCCGAGCAAACACTGAAATCTGTTTTGGATTTTTATCCCGATCAGCAAGACGGCGTATTGGCAGAAGCCTCAGACCTCTGGGACGAACTAATGCAACTCAAAAACCCGCCGGTCAATGAGGAGCCGCAACAAGAAATGAAAATTGAAATCAACAACGAGGAGTAAGCCATGAAAGGACTGATCAGCACATTCGTATTTCTGCTTACTGGGCTCCAAATTTGGGCGCAGCAAGGAGAGAACATCACCATTTATACGATAACGAATCAACAAGTAGAGCCCGCGAGTCGCATTTTGGAGCATCCAAAAATCATAGATTCTGTCAAAGCAACCGCCGTAAAAGATTATCCACTCTTGTTTTTTCAGGCCGAGACGAAAATCTTGCTCGACACAATTGAAGCGGCAACAGTAGAGACCTCAGAAAAACTCTCTAAGTTATATCCGTTTTATGTGAAGGCCGGAATTGGCTCTATAGTCATGCCACTTGGTGAAATCTACTACACTTCGGATCGATCTAGAAACATGCATTACGGTGCACATGTGAAGCACCTGAGTTCATTTGGCGATATCAGAGACCGCTCCAAAACGCTCTATGCTCCTGCGCAATATGACCGCACTTCAGCTAATGCTTATTTCAGACACAACGAGCGCAATGGTCAATTCAAACTAGATGCCAATTACAACAATAACGGTTTTCATTATTACGGAATACCTGATTCTAGTATTTCGGCAGATAGCATAGCGCAGCGTTTTCATTTAATGAAAGGTGCAGCGGAGTATGTATGGCTCAGAGGTGATTCAGCAAGATTAAACTTGTCTTTTCAAGCCGACTACCAACACTTTTTAACGCTCCCAACCGATTCTACTAAAGTTTGGCGCAGTAAAGAAGACAATTTTGCTTTCAAGACACGCGGCTGGTACAACTATAAAAACGAGCATTTTTATGCCGATTTAGGTCTGCGTTACAACAGCTACAAACGTGGCATTTTGGATAGCGTAAATACCATTGGCGACACCGGTTTTGTGGTCAATAATACCATCATCGATTTCAAACCAGGAGTTTGGACACAAGCACTAAGCGACCGTTTGAAAGTGGAACTTGGCGTTACAATTACGACCGATGTGAGTGCTTCTGGAGCAGATTTCTTTGTGTATCCGAATGCAGAGTTCAAGTATGCAATGTTCAACAATATCTTTATTCCTTACATTGGCTTAAGAGGAGGGCTCAAGCAAAATACTTTACAGGGGCTGACACAAGTAAATCCATTTATTCGCACCAACATTGCACTTCGCAATGAGCACAATCCTTACGATATCTATGGCGGTTTCAAAGGTTCTTTGAGCAAAACATTGAGTTTCAATGTGGGCGTTCACTTCTTGCACATTGAAAACAAAGCTTTCTTTGTGACCGATACGCTAGGGATTTACGACAATTACCTTACTGTTACTTACGATACTTTGAATCAAACCACCTTTGAAGGATCCATGACTTACCAAGCAGGTGAAAAACTGAAAATAGACGTTATGGGCCGCTATAATTTATATCAGCTCTACCAGAATGCTTATGCATGGAACTTGCCAGTTTTGCAATTTACGGCAAGGGGCGCGTATAATTTATACGATAAATTTTACGCACAAATTGATGCGAATGTCGAAACGGGAAGAAAAGCACTTGTTGGTTCGGACACGCCTGATGCGCAAGTAGAAGGTGCGCAAACATATGTTGATTTGGGCGCAATTGTCGATGTCAACTTAGGTTTGGAATACCGCTATACACCACGCGTTTCCTTATTCTTACAAGCAAATAACCTGGCTGCACAACGCTACAACCGCTGGTATAGCTACCCAGTTCAACCTATCCAAGTGATGGGCGGCATCACTGCCCGTTTCTAATGCGCACACAAGGTTTTGTACTCACTGAAATAGGAGAAGCACAACGCGCTTTTTCATTTCAAGATATTGAAATAGCACCTTTGCAGCCTGATGAGGTGCTGATCGCATCCGAAGCCTTCGGACTCAACTATGCCGATGTCATGGCGCGCTTGGGTTTGTATAGGGAGGCGCCCCCAAGACCCTGTGTACTTGGTTATGAACTTGTTGGGCGCGTGACCGAAGTTGGTGCAAATGTAGATCCCAGTTTAGTGGGTCAGCGCGTTTTGGCCTTTACCCGCTTTGGCGCCTACGCAAAACATGCCAAGACCACCGCAAACGCAATTGTATCCATAAACGACATGCCGGCCCACGAGGCGCTACCTTTTGCCACCCAAGGGGTTACGGCTCACTATATGGCAGAGGTGTTGTCGCCGATCCAAGCACATGATCATGTCTTGGTGCATGCAGCTGCTGGTGGGGTAGGTAGTTTCTTGGTACAATTGGCCAAGTTAAAAGGCGCTACTGTCTATGGCAAAATTGGCAGCGATTCTAAGAAAGCATACTTGCAGTCTTTAGGTGCAGACATGGTCATCAATTATAAAAAAGAAGATTATTTTAAAACCCTTGAGCAATATTTAGGTGCACAAAAACTAACCGTTTCTTTTAATGCTGTAGGAGGACAAACATCCAAACAAGACCTCAAGCTGCTGGGGGCTGGTGGCAGACTCTTTCTTTTTGGCGGTGCCGATTTAGCTACGCGCAAAGGACTCATTGGCAAATTGTCTTTTCTCTGGGAAATGGGCCTTGTGCTGCCCGTTGGCCTCATGATGCAATCCAAAAGCCTGCTTGGGGTAAACATGCTTAAAATTGCCGATCAGCAACCTTTAGTTATACAGCAGAGTATGCAAGCGATGCTAACGCGTTATAAAAATGGTGAACTCCAATTGCCGCAAATAACCAATTATAGTTCTTCGGACATTGCGCAAGCACACGAGGCGCTTGGAAAGGGGCAAACAACAGGAAAGATAGTTGTGAGTTGGGCTTAAGCTTTTGCCTTAAAGAAACCCTTCACAAATCTGAGGATGGGTTTGCGGAATAAAAACAACAAGATGAGGTAGGGCATGAGCATGAGGTAGAGTATACCACCATTAATATTGCCCGCAAAACTGTTTTCGTCGAGACCATGGCCTTGTTCGGCTAGCAATTTGCACTGGGAGCATTGTGCAAGAATTTCTTGAGTTCCGACAAGCAAGAAAAAAACAAGGAGGAAAATACTACGCTTCATGGCTCTAATTTACGTTACAAATTTACGCAACAAACAATCCAAATCAAAATCTTAATTTTGTGGTATGCGCATTTTCTTTTTCCTAGCTTTAAGTAGTTTGTTATTGGTCGCTTGTGGCAACCCTGAAACAGCCTCAAGCAAAAAACAAACCCTCGACCAACTCCTCGTGGCTCATCCTGATTCCGTCGAATTATTGATCGAGAAAGGCAATATTTTGATGGATTCACTTGCCTTTGACAAAGCACTCACTTATGGTGCAAAAGCCTACCGCCTCGATTCCAATAATACCGAAGCACGCGTGCTTTATGCAGAGTGTCTGATCAATAAGCCTAACCGCAGTGCCGACGATATTTTTCGTTCCTTCACCATGTACCGCAATTTGGTTAAAAAGGCACCCAAAAATGTAGCTGCACTCGTAGGTCTTGCCAATACTTTTGTCTTACTCAATGACCACGACAACGCATTTAAATACATCAACAAAGCGCTGCGCATCGACAAAACGTACCGAGATGCGTACATTCTCAAAGGCACTATTTACAAACTAGAGGGAAACGTAAAGCTCGCTATTTCTTCTTATGAAACAGCCGTTCAGCAAGACCCAGACTATTACATGACTTATCTTTTATTGGGTTCTCTTTACGAATACGAGAACAACCCTATATGTATCGAGAAATACATGACGGCCTACCAATTACAACCCAAAATCACCGAAGTGATTTATGCCTTGGCTTTTGCCAAAGAAAAATTTGGCCAAGAGGATTCTGCCCAGCGTTTGTATCGTAAAATGACCAAAGTAGATTCCACTTTTGCCGACGGTTATTTTCACTTAGGTTACCTAGCTCAGTTTACCTATAACCAACCTGATAGCGCCATGTTCTTTTATAAAAAAGCAACTAAAGTCAATCCGCAACACATACCCTCTTACCACAACATGGGCTTGCTTTACGAGGACCGCAATGACCTCTCGAACGCTCTTTTTAGTTATGCAAAGGCGCTCAAAGTTGATTCTACTTACCAATTGTCCAAAGATCGTGTAAAAGTATTGCGCAAACGCATATGAAAAAAGCACAACTGATCAGCGAAATTTTAGGTGATTTCTTATTGCCACTCTTGGGCTTCCTTTTCTGGGATTGGGACTTATATTTTATCTTACTTTTTATCATTTTTGACCTGAGTATCCGCCTGATTTTTACTTTTTTTAGACCTGAATCCCGAAAGATTGCGCTTCTTTTGCGCCCGGTTTTGTTTTACCTTACTTTTCTTATCATTAGTCATTTTTACATCGTTCTTACCGAACCAACATGGCGTTTTGCCACCGCTTTCTCAGCATTCTTTTGGTACGAAGATTTTTTCATTCCACAGGGCTTCATTCTTATACCTCTGCTCATTTACACTGAACGCTCTAGACAACGCATGGAACTGATGTTATACGGGAGTTACAACGCCCTATTGCACTTGAAAAAACTAGGCGCTCGCCTCCTCGCAAGTACGGTTATTTTCATGCTGATGTCTATCTGTTTAGCTATTTTTTCTTGGTCTGAAACGGTGGAAATTATTTTCTTTTTGAGTGCATGGCTGCTGCTGATTATTTCTGAATACAAAGCTGCTTTTTTGAAGGACTAAATTCAGTATTTTTGTTGTTCAAGAGCAATATGGGAAAAGAACAACAACTCCACGATAAACGCGAAGCATTACACCAAGGTGGCGGTGCTGAACGCATAGACAAACAACACCAACAAGGTAAGCTGAGTGCGCGTGAACGCATTTCCTTACTCCTCGACGAAGGAAGCTTTCAGGAAATAGGTGCTTTTGTAGAACACCGTTCAACAAACTTCGGCCTTGATAAGCAAAAATATCTCGGCGATGGCGTCATTACCGGTTACGGCAACATTCATGGCCGCTTGGTTTATGTTTATTCTCAAGATTTCACAGTTTTAGGTGGTTCACTTTCTGAAACACACGCTGCCAAAATATGTCGCATCATGGACATGGCCATGAAAAATGGTGCACCTATCATCGGCATGAACGACTCCGGTGGTGCGCGCATCCAAGAAGGAGTGGTTTCTTTGAGCGGTTATGCAGATATCTTCTTTCGCAACACGCGTGCGTCCGGCACCGTTCCTCAACTTTCCTTGATCATGGGCCCTTGTGCAGGCGGCGCGGTTTATTCGCCAGCCCTTACCGATTTCATCTTTATGGTGGAAGAAACTTCCTACATGTTTGTTACCGGCCCAAATGTGGTCAAAACGGTTACCCATGAAGAGGTGAGTTCTGAAGATTTGGGTGGTGCCAAAACCCATGCCGAAAAATCTGGGGTCAATCATTTTACGGCCGCCAACGACGTCGAATGTATACGCAAGGCTAGAGACCTCATAACGTATCTGCCACAAAATGCCAATGAAGAAGCCCCATTAACGCCAGTATTTAGTTTTCAGGCTTCAAAAAATAAGCAAATCGATCAAATTTTACCCGATAATTCCAACACACCATACGATATCAAGCGCGTTATTGATTGTTTGGTCGATGACAACAGTTTCAGAGAAGTTCACGAAGATTTCGCCAAGAATATTGTCGTAGGCTTTGCCCGCATAGAAGGTCGAACACTTGGTGTTATTGCCAATCAGCCAGCGTCCATGGCGGGTGTTCTCGATATCGATGCATCAAGGAAGGGCGCGCGTTTTGTCCGTTTTTGTGATTCCTTCAATATTCCTTTGTTGGTACTTGAAGACGTACCAGGTTTTTTACCAGGAACTGACCAAGAATGGCGCGGCATCATTACGCACGGCGCCAAATTATTATATGCTTTCGCTGAAGCCACGGTTCCAAAAATTACCGTCATTACTCGCAAGGCCTACGGTGGTGCTTATTGCGTCATGAACTCGCGTAGTCTGGGTGCCGACCTCAGCTTTGCATGGCCAACGGCAGAAATCGCCGTAATGGGAGCAAAAGGTGCCGCAGAAATCATCTTTAAAAGAGACATCGCTTCAGCTCCAGACCCAGCTCAAAAGTGGTTAGAAAAAGAAGCCGAATATGCCGACACTTTTGCCAATCCTTACAGAGCCGCAGAAAGAGGCATAATTGACGAGGTGCTACTGCCTTCTGAAACCAGAGCAGCACTCATTTCTGCATATAAAATGTTAGAGAAAAAAGCGGAGGCTTTACCCCAGAAAAAACATGGCAATATTCCACTGTAGAATTGTCAATGTTAATTTAATATGAAAAAGGCAACCTTTTGGGGGCCTTTTTCGTTATAATCAAGCTGTTAACTCTCCAAATCTCTGCATGAAAGAAAACAATACCCACCATTCTCCTTCTCTTTTTCGGTTTTTGTTGGCTTTCACTTTGGTGTTTGTCACTTATTTCAATGGTTTTACACAACTTGTAAGCCCGTTCAATATCCGTTATCAGACGCAACAAAAGGGGAATATTCGTTTTATCAGTAATGTTTCTGTGACATGTAATTCTTCTGCAAGTTGCACCAATGCGCAGGCTCAAATTCCCCCATCCGGTTCAGGGCAAAACAATAGTTTTTCTATGTCTTATGTGGATGTTGATAACGAGCCAACCACATTCATGTCTTCGAGCGACAGCCTAAACCTCCCAAACTGCTCAGAAATTACCTGGGCGGGGCTCTATTGGGGTGGCAAGATCACTACTTCTACTGCTAATTATGCCAATAGGAGTAACATCAAGATAAAAGTGAATAATGGCACCTATCAGCAACTCACTGCTGACCAAACCATCAATAACACCACAGGTGCAGTTTCTTATTTTTGTTTTAAAAATATCACAAACATTGTTCAGGCGGCTGGTATCAAGGGTAGGTTTACCATTGCAGACCAAGTACAGCAAGTCAATAGTACCAATCTTTTCGGAGGCTGGACTATCGTTGTGGTTTATAAAAATATTTCGGATCCCTATAAAAACCTCACTGTCTTTGATGGTTTGGCCAACGTAAGTCAAGGCTCGTCTTCCAATACCGTAACTATTCCGATTTCTGGTTTCTTAACGCCGCTTTCTGGAGCGGTTTCTTTTGAATTGGGTGTGATCGCATACGATGGTGACCGCGCCCAAACGGGTGACCAACTTTTGTTCAATGGGGTAGGAACTAACTACGTTCAGGTTAGTGATGCATTGCATACCGCCACCGACATGTTCAACAGTACAATTGCATACAATGGTGTACTCACTCCTTTTCGGAACCCAAGTTATAACAATACACTAGGCTATGATGCCAGTATTTTTATTCCAAATAATGCAGCACAAAACTACTTAAGTAACGGTGCTACATCTGCAAATATTAGAGTAACAACTTCTTCAGAAACCATTCTATCCAGGGTAATTACATCTGCTGTAGATATTTACGAGCCAGATTTACGCGCAACTGTTTTTGTAAATGACCTCAATGGTGGTGCGGTGGCTCCTGGTGATATTCTGGAGTACACGATTTCAGGAAAAAACATCGGATCCGATGTGGCCGTTAACTGTTTCATCACGGATACCCTAGATATTCGAACGGCATATGTGCCCAATTCTTTGGTGGTGCTCAATGGACCTAATGCTGGTCCAAAGTCAGATGGCGCCGGCGATGACCAAGCAGAATATAATGCCGCAAGCCGTTTCGTTAAATACAGAGTTGGTACAGGCGCTTCTGCTAGCAGTGGAGGAAGCATGATCAATACTTCTCTGGATAGTGTTTTGGTCAAGTTTCAGGTGCAGGTTTCCAATGATTGCCTCATCCTTAAATGTGATTCAACCCTAGAAAATAAAGCCTACATTTTTGGAACAGGTACGCTTTCGGGCAACACCGTTACCAACAACGGAACCTCAGATATTTACGATGCATTTGGGTGCCCAACCTCTGCCAACAACGAGGTCACCATTACAACTGCATCATGTCCGCCGGTAGATTTTACTTTTAACGATCCGCTTTGCCCCGGAGACAACCTTCAACTTACTACGCTCAATTCTACATGGGCAAATTATTTTTGGTCTGGCCCTCAGGGTTTTACGTCCACAGTTTACAACCCGACTATTGCGAATATAAGCACCTTAAATACGGGAGTATACGAATTAGATGTTACGTTCAATGGTTCAGCATGTACGTTTAGTAATATTACGAACAGTATTGTTGTAAACCCCGAGCCAACTATCTCCTTGGTTTCTTTAACCAATGTGACTTGTTACAACGCTGCAAACGGGTCTATTGTTACTAGCGTCGCTGGAGGCGCACCGATTACTTTTTTATGGACTAACAGTCAGAATACAGCTGCAATCAACAATTTGTCGCCAGGGTTATATAGCCTTCAGGTTACTGATGGCTTTACATGTGAGTCAGATACAAGTTTTTCTATTACCCAACCAGACACACTAATAGTAAGCCTTCAAATTACCAGTAATTACAATGGTCAAAATATTTCCTGTTTTGGTGCTTCAGACGGTAGCATTGCAAGTAATGTTACAGGTGGTACTGCCCCTTATATTTATTCTTGGAGTAATGGTTCAAGTTCACCCAACCTCAATAATCTACCTATCGGCACCTATACTTTAACTGTTACAGATGCCAAAGGATGCGTGTCATCGGCAACGGTTACACTTACCCAACCCGCACCAATTGCATTAACTGCTGTTCCAACTGCGGTATTATGTTTTGCGGGTACAAACGGAGCTGTCAATACCACAATTGCTGGAGGTACGCTCCCTTATACTATACTTTGGAATAACGGACAGATCAATCCAAATATCTCAACGCTGCAAGCTGGGCTTTATGAAATGATTGTTACAGATGCCAACAACTGTAAAGACTCCATTGAAACAACAGTTACCCAACCCGCTCAGCCACTTTCTGTAACCCATACCCAGCAAGATGTATTGTGTTACGGTGACGCAACGGGTTCCATAAACATTACTGTTGCCGGGGGCACTCCGATCTATGCTTATAGTTGGTCAATTGGTGCCACAACAGAAGATATATCTGGACTTCCAATTGGCACTTACAATGTTCAAATTACTGATGCAAATGGTTGTTCAATCTCGTACGGAGCAACTATCCAACAACCGGTTGCACCATTATCTATGTCAGGTCTTGTGACCCCAATCGCTTGTTTTGGTACCAGTATTGGAGCTGTAAATATTGCAGTATCTGGCGGCACCACACCATATACCTATAATTGGAATAGCGGAGCATATACAAGTCAAAACATCAACACTTTGCCTGCTGGCTCCTATAGTGTTTTGGTTACAGACAACAACCTTTGCACCATTACCCAAACCTTTGTAGTGACCCAACCACAAGGTCCGCTCGCTCTTTCCGAAACGCACCAAGATGCTGGGTGTTCGGGCCCCGGTTCTATTGACCTAACTACAACAGGCGGCACAGCCCCTTATTCTTTTGTCTGGAGTAATCTAAGTAACCTGAGTTTTAACGAAGATGTTATCCCTGCAGTCGCTGGGGCTTACACTGTTCAGGTAGAAGACGGCAATGGCTGTAGTGAATCCTTATCTGTTACGATTCTCAATCTCGCTATTCCAATTTTTACCTCAATCACTGGTCAGGATATCTTGTGTTTAAATGATTCAACTGGATCTGTCGACTTCACGGTTACCGGTGGTGTAGCTCCTTTTGGATTTTCTTGGTCTAATGGTGCCACAACCGAAGATATCTCTGGTGTACCAGCAGGTACATACACAGTTACCGTAACCGATGCAAACAATTGTATTGAAATTGATAGCATCACGCTAACTCAGCCGCTTACTTCTATGACCATTACTGAGACGCACACCAATGCGAATTGTTTGGATTCAGTTGCTGGAGCAATCAATGCAAGTGTTACAGATGGAACCCCAGGTTATACTTATAGTTGGAATAACGGGGCAACCACCCAAGACATTTCTGGCATACAAAATGGAATTTATGTGCTAACTGTTACCGATGCGAATGGTTGTCAGGAGTCGCTTCCGGTTGAAATTCTTGACCCATCGAATACTGTTGTTGTCGCATCCACAGTTCACCCAGTAAATTGCTTCGGTGGTGCCGATGGCTGGATCGATCTTAGCCCTTCAGGAGGTATGCCTGGTTATGTTTATGAGTGGGGAACAGGCGCAATTGAGCAAGATATCACGAATTTAGCGGTTGGACAATATTACGTCAACGTTGAAGATGTATTGGGTTGTGGAATGTTCATGAGTTTCAATGTAACTCAGCCTGTTGGACCGTTAACCATTAACGGCACTGTCTATAATGTTGTCTGTTTAGGTGATACAAATGGAATCGTTGACCTCACCATTACAGGGGGAACAAGCCCCTATTTTTATCAGTGGAACAATGGTGCAACAACGCAAGATATCTATAACCTAAATGCCGGTACTTATTCAGTAATTGTCACTGATACAAACGGGTGTACCGCAACTTATTCAGGTATAGTTACTGCACCAGGTAGTGCTTTAGCAGTTACCCTTTACCCAACTCCGGCCTTGTGTTTTGGCACGCCAACAGGGGGTGTAGACTTAACAGTAGCAGGTGGTGTACCTGGCTACACCTATAGTTGGAGCAATGGCCAGACATCCCA
>JAIXXP010000059.1 GCA_027490665.1 Cryomorphaceae bacterium
ATAGCAGCACGGTCCACCTCTTCCCATTTCGAACAGAGAAGTTAAGCCTGCTTGCGCTGATGGTACTGCGATTTTGATCGTGGGAGAGTAAGTCGATGCCGATTTTAAAAGCCTCACAGTAATGTGGGGCTTTTTTTTTGTAATTTTAAACCATGGGAATAGTCCAGCAAGATGCCATCAAAACCTCCTTTATTTCATTTGCTGGGATAGGTTTAGGTTATCTCAATAAAGCTTTCTTGTTTGTACTTTTATTTTCAACCACACAAGTAGGCTTGATCAATTTACTCATGAGTGTGGGTTTACTGTTTGCCCAGTTTGCAAATTTAGGCACCATTTATACAACTTGGCGCTTTTTTCCGTTTTTTCGCAATGAAGAAAAGTCTCATTTTGGATTTTTGTTTGCCAATTTAATTCTTGTTTTTTTTGGATCACTTTTTTTTTCGGGATTATTGCTTTTGTTGAAGCCAGAAGTAGTTGCTATTTATTCTGAAAAGTCTCCTTTATTTGTAGCTTATTTTAGCTGGATCATTCCTTTAGGGTTTGCTTTGGTCTTGTTTCAGCTTTTTGAAAATTACTTGCGAGGTATGGGGCGCAATGTTTTACCTGTGTTTTTACAGGAAATCGTATTGCGATTTTGCACCACATTACTTTTGATTTTATTTGCTTTTGATCTACTTTCTTTTCATTTTTTTGTGGTGTTCTATGTGTGTTTGCATTTTGCTCCTGCACTTTATCTATTGCTTTACTTGATCAAACATAAAGAATTGAATTTCAATTATAAAAGCATACAAATATCATCTAGATTTAAACGACTTATTTTATCGTATTCAGGATTTAGTTACCTCAATTCCTTGGCTAATTTATTGGTCATTTCAATGGACGCATTAATGATTGCGCGTTACAAGGGTATGGCAGAAACGGGTGTGTATACCACTATGCTCTTTTTAATCAGTGCGCTCATTTTTCCGTACCGTTCCATCATGCGTGTTGCGACGCCTTTAGTCGCGAAGCAATGGAAAGATAGAGATATGTCTGGTATGCAAGAACTCTATCAAAAGAGTTCTTCGGTTGGCCTTTTATTAGCTTTGGCTGGTTTTCTAGGAGTTTGGATTGTAATAGATTCATTGTTGTCTTTTGCTCCTGCCTATGCTGGTGGCAAATGGGTGTTTTTCTTTTTAATGGTAGGACGAATTATTGATATGTATTTTGGTTTGAATGGAGTCATATTCTCTACATCCAAAAAATATAAAACCGATCTCATCTTTACCTTTTTTCTGATCATTAGTGTCTATGCAGCGAACCTGTGGTTGATACCTATTTACGGTATAATCGGTGCTGCTATTTCTACGAGTGGTGCTTATCTGGTTTATAATGTTTTAAGAGGTGGTTTTATTTATTACGCATATCAATTGCATCCTTTTAAGTGGGTCCAATTGAGGTTGTTATTGTTGGGGTTAGTTGTTTTTACTCTTTTTTTGGTCTTTGATAAATCGACGTTTACTTTTTTAGCCTTGCAACCTTTTAAGCAAATTATCGTCAAAGAGCTGTTGCTTTTTGTTGTATTTGTAATTCCTATTTTTAAATGGAATTTAGAACCAGAAACAGTTGGTTATATTCAACAAACATGGAAGAAATGGCGTGGAAAATAGTTGTAACTTTTTGAGTCCAGAGATTGTTATAGATTTGAACAATGTAAAAAGATAAATCGAAAGTAATGACGCAGCACCATTTTTTTATCCGTTTATTCTACCTTTGCTTTTTTACAGGAAGTCTTCAATTGCATGCTCAAGAAATCACTCCAGACGACTCCTTTACGTTCGATTTATGTTTACCTAATTCAACGGCAAACAAAGCATTTGAGAAAGCAATGATTGGGTTGGTACACGCAAGTACACATTATCAATATGCTTTTAAATCAGGATTTTATGTAGGCGCAGGAGTCCATTACAGTTATTTTTCTATCAACGAGTTTCGTTTTCAGCCTAAAGTTTATGGCGGTATTCATTCTGGCGCCGTTTTCTTGAAAACAGGGCATGAAAAATTTTGGTCAGAGCGATTTGGGACAGATATTGGCCTGAGAGCAGGATGGGTGAGGAGTTATGTGATTTCGGATGCTTTGGCCTTACAAAATATTTCGCCGCAAATTAGAGAGGGTTTATATTTGGAACCCAACATCAGTCTTATTCTAACGTCTGATGTAAATCAAAGTTTTCGCCTGACAATTGGTTACCCATTTTATGGTTATCCTTTTTCACCAGGTTTAGTAGGTGCAGAAGGTAACTTGGGTTTTGATCCCTCGGAATTTCTGCGAAATTCTAGTTTTTTAAGTGCTGGTTTTGGTTATACCTATTATTTCAATGGTAAAAAAAGTACAGCATTAGAAGATTAGGTTTGTAGTACCCCCACTTTGTATTCAGCAATAGATCCTTGATGTGCGGCCATTTCAATTCCCATTGAAATTACTTTGCGTGTTTCAATAGGATCAATGATGGCATCAATCCAAAGTCGGCTTGCTGCATAAAAGGGTGAAATTTGTGCATCGTAGCGCGCCTTGATTTCATCCAATAATGCTTTTTCGCGCTCTGGATCAATGATTTCACCTTTTGCTTTTAGTTTAGAAACTTCAATTTGTAATAGGGTTTTTGCAGCAGCTGCGCCAGACATAACGGCAATTTCTGCAGTTGGCCAAGCAACGATAAAGCGTGGGTCATAGGCTTTTCCGCACATGGCGTAGTTGCCTGCTCCATAGGAGTTTCCGATTACCACTGAAAATTTAGGAACAACACTATTGGCCATTGCATTCACCATTTTTGCGCCATCTTTAATAATACCACCGTGTTCACTTTTGGACCCGACCATGAAGCCAGTGACGTCATGCAAAAAGACTAGCGGGATTTTTTTTTGGTTGCAGAGCATGATGAAACGCGCTGCTTTATCTGCGCTATCTGAATAAATTACGCCACCAAATTGCATTTCACCTTTGGCATTTTTAACTACTGTTCTGTTGTTGGCGATGATACCTACACTCCAGCCGTCAATTCGGGCATAGCTCGTAATGAGTGTTTTGCCAAACTCGGGTTTGTATTCGCTCAAAGATTCAGCATCTACAATGGTTTGTAGTAATGCTCGGGTGTCGTAGGGTTTGGAACGATCTGTAGGCAGTAGGCCGTAAGCGTCTTTGGGTGGTCTTGATGGAGCAATAGACGCTATGCGGTCAAAACCAACTTTTTCTTGGTGCCCGATACGCGATACTAAATCCCTTATTTTAAGCAAGCAAGCGCTGTCATCTTCGACTTTGTAGTCGCAGACGCCTGAAATTTCTGTTTGGGTAGTAGCGCCACCTAGCGTTTCGTTGTCGATATCCTCACCGATGGCGGCCTTCACCAGGTAGGAGCCCGCCAAGAAGATGGTTCCCGTTTTGTCAACGATGAGTGATTCATCGGACATAATAGGTAGGTAAGCCCCCCCAGCTACACAACTGCCCATAACGGCAGCAATTTGTGTAATGCCCATTGCGGACATTTTTGCATTGTTTCTGAAGATGCGTCCAAAATGTTCTTTATCGGCAAAGATGTCTTCTTGCATGGGTAGATAAACGCCAGCTGAGTCGACAAGATAGATGATAGGCAAGCGGTTTTCCATGGCAATTTCTTGCGCCCTAAGATTCTTCTTACCTGTAATTGGGAACCAAGCACCAGCTTTTACAGTAGCGTCGTTGGCTACGATTATACATTGGCGGCCACTCACATAGCCCACCATAATAACAACACCGCCCCCGGGGCAGCCGCCGTGTTCAGGATACATATCGTGGCCTGCTAAACCGCCTACTTCAAAAGAAGCTGTATTTGGGTCGAGTAATGCTGCAATGCGTTCTCTTGCAGTGAGCTTGCCACTTTCATGGTGTTTCTCAATGCGCGCTTTTCCACCGCCTAAATAGATTTTTTCTAATGTTTGTTCGAGGGCTCTGATTTTGAGCCGCATTTGGTCTTCGTTGAAATTGAAGTCGAGTTCTTGTTGTGTTGCCATGTGTTGATTGGGACTCAAATATACATAGAAACCTTGTTATGTTTGGGCTTTTTCCTATTTTCATGGATTCAATTCAAAACTACCACAAAACATGCATAAAGGCACACACGAAACTGCACCAGAAAAGACAAAAAAGAACCGTTTAACGCTGTATATTTTAGTAGCGATGGTACTAGGTGGAGTCTTAGGTGCTATTGTGCATTCCAATTTCAATGAAGCTGCTGCGCAGCAATTCAGTACCTATATCAAATTGCTTGCAACTATTTTTATTCGCTTGGTTCAAATGATTATTGCACCATTGGTTCTTACAACCTTGGTCGTAGGGATCGCCAAATTAGGTGATCTTAAATCGGTTGGTAGAATTGGGGGGCGGGCATTGGCTTGGTTTTTTACAGCTTCCTTTATTTCCTTAATTATTGGGCTTTTGTGGGTCAATTTTTTACAACCGGGCAAAGGCGTCAATTTAGCTAATGTAGATCACACAACAGCAACTGAGGTCACTGAAAAAACACAAGATTTTTCGGTTCAGCATTTTATTGAACACATCATCCCAAAGTCGGTATTTGAGGCGATGGCCACAAACGAAATTCTTCAAATTGTCATATTTGCGATTTTCTTTGGTTTAGCGGCCGCTTCTATTGGAGAAAACGTCAAGCCCGTCATTAATGCATTGGACAAAACCTCTCACATTATTCTAAAAATGGTCAATTTCGTCATGAAATTTGCGCCAATTGGTGTTTTTGGCGCCATCGCAGGAGTATTTGCGGTGAAGGATGTATCAGAGCTCATGTTCACGTACACAAAGTTTTTTAGTTCCTTTCTTGTTGGTATTGCCTCGTTGTGGGTAGTGCTCTTGCTTGTTGGG
>JAIXXP010000087.1 GCA_027490665.1 Cryomorphaceae bacterium
TCTACGCTTTATCTTATTTTGGTTATTACTTATAAGCACAGTAACTATCACGGCTATTCGGCTCGTAAACCTTTGTCAATTACTGAATCTTTGTCGTTTTTATTTTTGTCATTAAGCGTGGTTTTTGCCCTAGTTGAAATTTCATCTTTGTACAAAAAATCAATATTAAATATGAATAAGTATGTTGGAGGTTGAAAAACTAAGTGCTCATTATGGAAATTTGGAGGTTTTGAAAGAAATCACTTTTTCGCTTAAAAAGGGAGGTAAGATCGGAATTCTTGGTGTGAACGGAGCTGGCAAAACGACGATGTTTAATACCTTGTTTTACCTCAACCATTCGAAACATTTTTTCAAAAACAATGGAACAATAGTTAAACAAGATGATATTGCCTTTATCGAAAGTGAAAACGAGTTTTATCCATTTTTGACTGTTAAAGAATTTCTTCAATTGGTCTGTGATAAAAACATGGAGCTATCTATAACATTGTGTGATGCTTTTAGCCTGCCGATGGACAATTTAACAAATACACTTTCAACTGGACAAAAGAAAAAACTTGCGATAATAGCAAATTTAATCGTTGACAAGAATATTTATTTCTTTGATGAACCTTTCAACGGTTTGGACTTTGAGAGTTATGAAATGCTTCAAAAACTCTTTGTGAGTTCATTTTTCAGTACTAAATACGTCATAATTACTTCTCATATTTTAGATTCCCTGAATAGTATTTGTGATGAGATTTTATTAATAAAAGATGGTCAAATAGCAAAGGTTTTTAACCAAGAGCACTTTGCTGATATCAAGGGTTTATATTCCGACAGCATAAATTCGGGTGTACAAAGCATCATCAAGGCAATTGAGAAATAGAAAATTGACTATTCACCATTCAAATGAATTGCCTAGGTATTTATCGATTACATTCCTGTTCTACCACTAATTTTTTAATTTTACCCAAAGGGATGGTCATGCAATATAAAGAGATAGTTGTTCTTACAGGAGCAAGTAAAGGTTTGGGTTTGGAAATACTCAAGCAAGTTCTGGAAAAGCCAAATACTTTGGTGGTTTCTGTTTCGAGGACCAAACTAAATTTTGAAGAGGCTCATCTTGTTCAGATCAACCTCGACCTCACTGATTTTCGCAATTGTGAAGAATTGATGGCAACTTTGGGTGGTATTATCACTATGCAAGCAACGTTGAAAAAGTTAACGCTCATTAACAACGCGGCACGTTTGGGAGAGATTAAAACCTGTGTCAATGCAAGTTCTTTGGATGTTGCCAAGACCATTTTTTTAAATACAACGGTTCCTATCTTGCTTCAAAATAGGGTTCTTCAATATGCAAGTGAGCATACTTTTGTTGAAGTGCTCCATATCATTTCAGGAGCTGCAAATAAAGCATATCACGGTTGGGGGGGGTACTGCGCATCAAAAGCAGGTCTGTCAATGGCAACGAAAACGGCAGCATTGGAAATTACAAATCTTGGCCTCAACGCAAAGGCCTGGGCACTTATTCCGGGAGTGATAGATACCGGAATGCAGGAAGAAATTAGAAATAGCAATTCCCGAGATTTTCATGAGCTAGAAAGGTTTGTCAAAATGAAGTCCGAAAACATGTTGATTTCACCTGTGGTAATTGCCGGTTTCATATCGAAGGCAATAACGGACAAAGGTTTTGCCAATGGGGAGGTTTATAATATCAAAGATTATATTTGAACATGCAACTCACCAAACTCAATGCAGATAGCTCCTGGATGTTCTCTTTTGATGGGCTTCACATACTTGTAGCCCCTTGGTTTAGTGAAGCACAAGTAGATTTTCATCCTTGGTTCAGCCGCCAGTTTCACCAGAGTCCGCAACCAGCTGTTGGCGAGCTGCAGCAGCCCGATTACATTTTTATCTCGCATCCTTTTACTGACCACTGTAATAAAGAAACACTCTTGCAGTTTGACAATAATATACCTGTAATTGCCTTGCCGAGCATCTTGAAGAAAATTAGAAAATGGGATCATTTTCATAAGTTAATGACATTAGAAGAAGTGCCGTTTACGATACAAGTTTTACAAACCAAAAATGCGTTGGTACATAAAGCTTACTTGATTGAAAGTGCACAAAATAAAATTGTTTATGCACCACACGGAGCCATGCTCAAAAACATTCCGAATGTCAAAATAGATGCTGTTATTTCTACAACCTTATGTTATGAGTTGCCTTTTTTCTTAGGTGGGACCATCAATTTGGGCTTGGGTAAGGCCAAGCAATTACAAAAACAACTCAAGGCCGAACTTTTAATTGATACGCACAACGAAGATAAGAAAGGAGAAGGCCTAGTGTCGTGGTTTGCCAAACGGAAGTTTAGTAAGGATGACGGTGTGATCAATTTGAAAACCGGGGAGCTTGTTGAATTGAATGGGGTCACGCTTTAATTAGCGTTGAAGCACTAACCAGCTGCCATCTGCAAGTGTTACATAGAGTTGCCCGTTTGAAAATGTCATACTGAGTGCGTTTACTTTCGAAATTTGTTTCCATGTTTTACCGCCATTTTTACTCACATCGATTCCGTTTGTACCACAAGCATAGTAAATCTTTTCAGCGCTGATGACGCAAGAACGATAGCCTGAGGGGCCTTTTTTGGATGCGTTCCAAGTTTTGCCGCCATCTTTTGAATAAAAGCAGGTGTTTTCGGCAACATGAGGCTTGGTGTAATCACCGCCGACTGTCATGATTTCTCGTTCGTTATTGATGGCCATTGCATAAGGTCCGCAAGTAGGGCAAGAGGGATAGGGGATAGCGTTTGTGTTCCAAGTAGCTCCTTGGTCAGGTGAATGAAAGAACCTGGATGTCAGGCCACCCGAAACAAAATAAAAATGCCCATTCAGTATTTGATTGGTTTGACCACTTGCTGCATAGGCGGCTTCTCCATCATTTGCGTTTACTTTTGCAGGAGTAGCTTGCCAATGCAAGCCGAAGTCTGTGGAGTAAAAAGTACTGAAGAAGCCATCGATGGGGTCGCCGAGCAGAAAAACTAAATTTTCTTGCGCGCAAATCCCATCCAAAAAAAGGCCGCTTCTTTTTCCAAATGGGTAAATGATGGTGTCTATTTCCAGGGTGTTGTCTAGCAAAACAAGCCCGCTCGAGTCATGGCTTTGCATGGCAATAAAACCGTTTGGCGTTTGAGCGAGGTCTCGGATTTCTTTAAATGGCGACCCTAATTCGCTTTTTTGCAGAACTTGTCCACTTAATGCGTGTATCCTGATGTTGGCCTCACTTGAGCCGCTTGCAATTTGCCCATTGTGTAGAGCAACAAGCGTACGTTGGTGTTCTTTTGGGCTTGTTTTCGGAAAAAAGACTTGCATTTGCGACCATCCATAGAATGGTAAACTTAAGCAAATGATGAACTTAAGCATTGTGGCGAAATTTGTGTTCAAAGGTATTCTGCAGTTGAGCAATTTGCGCTGGCCAATTTGAAGGTTGTTGGTGCTTCCAGCGCTTGTGTGACCATAGCCAACGCGCAGGGTTGTCTAGGATTTGTTGCTCGAGTTTCTTGACATGTAATTGTGTTAATTCTTGATAAGGAAGGATTTTAGATTCTTCTACTATAAGTTCAAGTTGTATGTTATAAAAACCTCTTTTTGAATTTGATATGTTTGCGAAAACCACTGCACAATCGTATTTATTGGCCATGTATTCTGGTCCAAATATAACGGGTGTTTCGCGACCCAAAAAAGGTAGCCATAGGCAATTGTTGGCAGAACTTGGCGCTTGGTCGGCCAATACAAGAACTATAGGTTGCTCGCATTGAAATGCCTTTTGATAGTTTTGTGCGTGTACCACCTCAAGGCCAAAACGCTGGCGTCTGGCGGTCAGTTTTTGATTCCAAAACGGGTGGCTCAGTGGCATGCCAATTCCAAAATTGGGGTTCTTGAACCATAGGGCTTGGGCGGTAATGAGCCATTCCCAGTTGTTGTAATGACCTGCAACCAGTAGAATTGGCTTGTTCAATGAGTTGATTTGTTCCAAGATTTCAGGGTTTTTTAGTTGCATGTGCTCGCGCAATTGCTTTTCTGAAATAGTGAGGTTTTTAACAGATTCAACAAGAAGGTCTGCAAAATAGCGGTAAAAGTCTTTTCTGATTTGTTTTCTTTCTTCGGTTGTTTTATCTGGAAAGGCTAGAAGTAGGTTGTGATCTATTACTTTTTTTCGGTAAGGAAGAATAGTGCAAAGGAGGATATATAAGAAATCAGCAAATACATATAATATCCGCAGTGGAAGATAGGATAGGGGTAGAACCAATCCATAGTAGAGCAAGGCCCCGCTTAAAATTTGTATTTGTCTTGCCACCATTTTCTGATTTGTTGGGCCAATTCTTGTTCTTTAGGGCTGCTGCCGGGCGCAATGAAATTGGTACCGATGATTTCTGTAGGCAAAAATTCTTGGTTGTAGAAATTGCCGGGGTGGTCGTGGCTGTATTGGTAGCCGTCGCCGTAGCCGAGTTCTTTCATGAGCGCGCTTGGTGCATTGCGCAAGGGGAGCGGAACACCCAAATTACCGGTTTGCTGCACCAATTGCTGTGCTTTATTGATGGCCATGTAGGCCGCATTGCCTTTTGGCGAACCCGCCAAATAGAGCGTGCACTCGCTGAGAATAATGCGCGACTCTGGCCAACCAACGTTTTCTACGGCCTGAAAACAAGCGTTGGCAAGTAAAAGTGCATTCGGATTGGCCAAGCCGATGTCTTCTGCGGCTAAAATGACCAAACGGCGCGCAATAAATTTGGGGTCTTCGCCGCCTTCGACCATTCGGGCCAGCCAATAAACAGCAGCGTTCGGATCGGAGCCTCTGACCGATTTGATGAACGCAGATATAATGTCGTAGTGTTGTTCGCCGTCTTTGTCGTAGCGTGCTAAGCTTTGCTGTGCGTTTTGCAAGACAACGTCGTCTGTAATTTCAATGTCGTTTTGCTCTTGAAAAGTCCCGACGATGATTTCAAACACATTGAGCAATTTGCGGGCGTCGCCTCCAGAAATTCTGAGCAGCGCGTTGGTTTCGCGCAAGATGATTTTTTTGCGCTGTAAAATCGGGTCTTCGAGCAGTGCTCTGTCGATCAAAGCCAAGAGATCGTCTTTGCTGTGGTTGGTTAAGGTATAGACCTGGCAGCGCGAGAGCAAAGCTGAAATGACTTCAAAAGAAGGGTTTTCTGTGGTTGCACCAATGAGCGTAACCACGCCTTTTTCAACGGCACCGAGTAGGGAGTCTTGTTGTGCTTTAGAAAAACGATGGATTTCATCGATGAACAAAATGCTCCCTTTGGGTGTGAACATGCCGCCACCTTGTACTTTAGCAATGATTTCTCTGACGTCTTTGACGCCGCTTGAGATGGCAGAAAGCGTATGAATGGGACGCTGTAAATGTTGGGCAATGAGCTGAGCGAGTGTGGTTTTACCTACTCCGGGCGGGCCCCAAAAGATCATGGATGGGATCACGCCGGCGTCTAGGGCCCGCCTCAAAGAAGCGTTTGGTGCCAATAGATGCCGCTGACCAATGTATTGATCTAAAGTAGTGGGGCGCATGCGTTCTGCGAGCGGAGCATTCATTACTCAAAGATAAGCAAACTAATTTTAGTATCTTCGTGGCAAAACAGATTGAATGAACGTCTATCTTGACAACGCAGCCACCACACCTGTTGCACCAGAGGTGGTTGAAGCTATGGTTCCGGTGTTGTACAACAACTTCGGAAATCCATCCTCTACACACGCATTTGGCCGTCAAGCCAAGGCATTGTTAGAAAACGCGAGGCGCAGTATTGCTCAGGTGCTTAATTGCGCGCCTTCCGAACTTATTTTTACTTCTGGCGGTACCGAAGCCGACAACATGGCGCTGCATGCAGTCGTTACCCAACTCGGTGTTCGCCGCATCATTACCTCAGCTATTGAACACCACGCGGTAGGCCATACCGCCGAAGCGCTCAAAACCCACGAGCAGATCGAAGTTGTTTACCTGACTTTAGACGCTAAAGGCAACATAGATCTTCAAGAACTCAGTACTTACCTCCAAGAGGGCGTCCCAACTATGGTGTCTTTAATGCACGCCAATAACGAAATTGCTACCTTGTTGCCATTGGCAGAAGTTGCCCGAATGTGTCGTCAATATGGAGCCTATTTTCATTCCGACACCGTTCAAACCATGGGGCATTACGCCTTCGATTTGGCAGCCCTAGACATCGATTTTATTACTTGCGCGGCTCATAAATTTCACGGTCCAAAAGGCATTGGTTTTCTTTATGTGAATAAAAAAACAAGAGTGAATCCGCTCATTCATGGTGGTTCTCAGGAAAGAGGCTTGCGTGGAGGGACCGAAAATATCGCAGGTGTAGTTGGCTTGGCCAAAGCCGTTGAATTGGCATATACCGATTTAGCAGCACACCAAGCACATATTTGGGGCTTGAAACACTACATGATTACTTGCTTGCAAGCGTTGTTTCCAGATGTGCTTTTTCATGGCGAAACATCCTACGAGAAAGCGCTCTATACCGTGCTCAATGTTAGTTTGCCAGCCACACCAAAAGCAGGTCTTTTGCTTTTCACCCTAGATTTAAAAGGCGTTGCCGTGAGTGGCGGTTCTGCCTGTACTTCTGGTGCTGCCAAAGGATCGCATGTATTAGAAGGAATTGGCGCCAACATGAACAGGCCCAATGCGCGTTTTTCTTTTTCGCGTTTCACCACACAAGAAGAAATCGACTACGCTTTGCAACAACTTCAAGAAGTGTATCAAAAGAATCTGTAAATTCAGCCTATGCAAGCGCGGCCTAAAGTATTATTTATATCCAGTTGGTATCCGTCTGTTCTGAAACCAACAGAGGGAAACTTTGTCCAACAGCATATTCGTGCTGCCCAACTTGTGGCCGACGTAGCCTTGGTTCATGTTGTCTTGAGTACAAAGCACCAAGAACTCACACATGAGCTCAAGTCTGCTCCTTATGAAGAACATCTTGTTTACATCCCTAAAAGCACACTGCCCCTTATAGGTTTTTTGATTAATTACTTTCGTGTTTTCAGCACTTACTGGAAATTCGCGGTTCAAACCAAGCTGGGTAAGCCTGATCTTATTCACGCTAATGTATTGTATCCTATTGGTTTGGTAGGTATTTTGCTCAAATTCAGATGGCGTATCCCTTTGCTATTTACCGAGCACTGGACCTGCTACCACGCACATGCCCAGCCGCAACCAACGCCTATGCAACAATTCTTTTTGCGTTGGATCGGCAATAAAGCCAATTTAATCATGCCTGTTTCGCTTGATTTGGCAGCTGCCATGCAACAATTTGGCATCAAAAGCACCATGAAAGTGGTTGCAAATGTCGTAGACACAAGTTTGTTTTCGGCTGTTGAAAAGCGTCCGCATAGCGTTTATCGCTTTGTACATATTTCTTCCCTCGACCCTGAGCAAAAGAATTTTCATCTGCTGGTGCGCGCATTTTACCAACTCAAAAAGCAACAGCCAAAAGTGGAGCTGCACGTGGTCTCTGACGGCGATTTCGCTACTTATGGCTCTTTAATCAAAGGCTTTGACTTTGCCAAATCGATTCACTTTCACGGCCCGCAAGACAGCGCAGGAGTGGCCGCTATTTTACAGTTTGCCGATGCGTTGGTTTTGAGCAGCCGTTTTGAAAACCTACCTTGTGTACTTTTAGAAGCACTTGCAACCGGAACGCCAATGATTGCTACCAATGTAGGTGGCGTTGCAGAAATTATACATCAAGGCAATGGTATTTTAGTACCTTCAGAAGATGAAAACGCCTTGCTTACAGCTATGATTGATATCCAAAAGCCGGTTTACTCCGCTGAAGAAATGCATGCTGAAGCGCAGCAAAAATACTGTCCAACAACCATTGCAGGCTTGTTTTTAGAGGCCTATCAAATGGTACTTCAAAAAGATGTGGCGTAGCATTTTTGGCAACTTTGGTGTAAGGGTGCTTTCGGCACTGCTCAATCTCGGCTTGGTCATTTTGTTTTCTCAGCTAACGGGCGCCGTCGGAAAGGGCGAACAAAGTCTCTTGCTCACTTCTGTTGCCATCATCACTATCTTTGATTCCTTGGTGGGTGGAGCCGCTTTGGTTTATCTTTCTTCTCGTTATTCATGGACGCAACTCATTAAAGCATCATATGCATGGGTTCTTGTGGTCAGTACCTTTGCTTTTTTAATACTTGAAGCCTTCCAGGTTTTTGAAACCAAATACCTCTTTCATATCATTGTATTAAGCGCTATCAGTTCTGTAAGTTCGGTTCATGCCTCGTTGTTGTTAGGTCAGCAGCGACTCAAAGCGTTTAACTTCGTTCAAATTTTAGTGCCATTGCTCACTTTTTCAACATGTGTAGGGCAATGGTTTGTGTATCAGCAGTTGGATTACATCGCAGCCTTGTATGTTTCCTATTTAGTTGCTTTATTGACAAGTTGTATGGCTATTTGGCGCTTTTTCCCTGCTCAAAACGACAGTTTTGTAGGGTGGAAAGAAATTTGGAAGCGTTTGTTCAAGCTGGGTTTTTACAATCAGTTAGCCCATGTATTGCAGCTTTTGAGTTTTAGGGCGAGTTATTATATTTTGGAGCAATTTCACGGCACTTCAGCAGTTGGCGTGTATTCCAATGCAAGCTCCATTACAGAATCCATTTGGCTCATTGCGACAAGTATTTCTTTATGGCAATACGCGACTATTTCAAATGCTCAAGACCAGCAGTACACCATTCAAATCACAGAAAAGCTGAGTCGTTTTGGTATGTTAGCGGCGTTTTTTGGCGTGGGCTTTTTCTTGCTTTTACCCCCCGATTTTTACCGATATGTGTTTGGTTCAGACTTCGGAGGTTTGCAAGTGCTTATGTGGGCGCTGGCACCTGGTGTTTGGATCTTTACCTACGCGCTTGTCGTAGGACACTATTTTTCTGGGCACGGTCGCTATTGGGTCAATGCCTTGGCTTCAGGTGTGGGTTTGGCCTTTAGTTTATTGGCCTCATTTATCTTCATTCCAATTTACGGAGCTATGGGAGCAGCGCTTGCAGCTAGTATTTCGTACTCAGCCACCAGTTTGGTTGTACTGCGCTATTTTCTCAAAGATGGAGCGCAATTCTCAGTTTTTCCTTCAAAAGAGGAACTCCTACAATTATTTACCCAAATGCGCGTTTTGTGGCGTAAGTCTTAAGTATGCAGAAAATTAAAAAATTATTCAAAGCCCTTCAGCTCGTCCTAAAAAGACCAGCACTGTTGAATTTAATTCTAAAGGATGAAACGTACTTACTTGAAAACTTCACCAAAGCTTATCCAAAAGTTACTTTAAAGGAGTTAGATCCATTTGTTTGGCCAGAGGCCGAAGAGTTGAAAATTACACCTTATGCTTTTCTATCGGGTTCATCTATGGCAACAGACTTTGCTTTTTTGCAAATGCTCTGTCGAAAATACACAGTAGAAACTTATTTGGAAATCGGTACCTGGAGAGGGGAGAGTGCGGCTAATGTTGCGCCTTATGTCAAAGAAGTTTTTACACTCAATTTGCCTGATAGCACCCTTCGCAGTATGGGGCAAACTAGCGCTTACATCGATTCACATCGTTTTTTTTCAAAAGATATACCCAATGTAACGCACTTATTTGGAGACTCCGCAACCTTTGATTGGCTGCCGTACGCACAAAAATGCGACCTCATTTTTATCGATGGCGATCATTCAACAGAGGCCGTTGAGCGCGACACCAAAACTGCTTTGGGTTTGAGAAAATCTTCAGATTCTATTTTAGTTTGGCACGACGCAAAGCAAGATGCAGAGTATCCGCGTTATGAGGTATTATTCGGGATTTATAAGGCCTTGCCCAAAGAACTTCATCAAAATGTATACTTAGTGAAGCATGCGTTGTGTGCAGTCTACCTTCCCGATGCATTAGTGGGGCAGGCTATAACGATTAACGCATTGCCCAAAAGAGCTTTTGAACTCCACCTTATACAAAAAGAAGTTTAGTCAAACTTTTTGATATTGAATTCCTTGAGCCAAAGGAGATAGCACACGTAGCGAAAAACAAAATTTTGTAGAGCTGCGTATTTGGATGCCGAGAAAATCTGCGGTAAGTCTTTGTATAACTGTTGGTGATTTACAAGTTCACTTTTATCCAGGTGGGCATAGGTTTCAATTTGTGTCTTCCAAAAGTGGGCAGTCTGCATCAGCCAGTCGCTTTCAGGCACCGAAAAACCTTTTTTATCGCGCCTCCAAGAAATAGAAGCGGGCAGTTCGTTTTTTAAAGCATTTCTTAAAATATACTTAGACCATCCATTATGAATGAGGTCTTTGGCTTGAAGAGACCTAGCTGTTTGCAAGAGCTCTGCGTCGTCGGCAAAAGGTGTTCTCGATTCAATGCTATATTGCATGGAGCAGCGGTCTTCCCAGCGCAAAAGACTTTTTAATTCGTGCTCCTGACAGTAATAGGCTAAGTGGGCTTGAAGGCTGGTGTGCCGCTTCCTTGTCAGGGCAGGAAATTGACGCAAATAGGTGAGTGAAGGATTTGTTTTTTTCGCTATGGATTTTTGTGCGCTGGCGGGTAAGTAAGCAATTAAATCCTTGAGCCATTGTTTGAGGATGTACTTTTTTGAACTCGGTGAATTTCCGAGTTGTTTCCATTCGCGTAAAAACAAAGTCCAGCGCCCTGTCCAAAATAGTTCTTTAAAGAAAGTTGGGTAAAATATTTGGTAGCCTGCAAATAATTCGTCGCCACCTTGTCCATCAATGAGAATTTTGATGTGCCGTTCGGCTGCGCTTTTCATGACGCTACTTTGCGCAAAAGTACTGGTGCTGAGCAGTGGAATATCTTGGTGGTAAATGAGCTGTGGCAAAGCGTCGATCAATTGCTGACTATTTAATTCGGACACATGCCAAGTGGCGTGTGTGTGTGCAATCATTTGCTCAGCCCATTTGCGCTCATCTAGAGGAGAGTCGTTTGCAGCTGTAAAAGCGTGCAGCCCATTGGCAAGCGCTGCAACATTGGCGCTTTTGTTGATTTTTGCGGCTAAATGCAATAAACTGCTCGAATCTAAGCCCCCAGACAAACAAAAGCCTAGCGGGACGTCGGCTCTCAAACGCAAAGCAACGGCGTTTTCGAGTTGTGCTTTGAACTCTTTTTGTGCTTTGTCGGCTTCAATATGTGTTGCGAGGTAGTATTTGTCGATTGACTTTTGCTGGGTTGTTAAATCATAGCTGAGCGTATGACCAGGTTGGAGTTCGAAGATGCCTTTGAAAAAACCTTCGCTTTGTGTTTCAATTTTACTGAGTCCAAAATAGGTCAGGAGGGCTTTTGAATTGGCAGTGGCCTGGTAGCTAGGAATGTCGAGTAGAGCCTTTATTTCTGAAGCAAAACCAAAATGAGCGGAGTTGTCAAGGTAGTAAAAAGGCTTGACGCCATAAGGGTCGCGGGCGCAAAACAAAGTGTTTTTTTGTTTGTCGTAAATGGCAAAGGCCCACATGCCATTGAAACGATGTAGGCACTGAGCCCCCCAAAAATGGTATGCTTGAAGTAGTACCTCGGCATCTGAATTACTTTGAAACGTGGCGCCGAGTTCTGAAAGTTCAGTTCGTATTTCTAAATAATTATAGATTTCACCGTTGAAACTCAACCAATAGCGCTCTTTGAATTGCATGGGTTGAGCTGCTGCTGCGCTCAGATCAATAATAGAGAGGCGGCGGTGTGCCAGGCCAAAGTTTTCGGCATCAAACCATTGCAGGCCTTCGCCATCGGGGCCGCGGTGGATCAGCTTTGCGCTCATTTGTGCAAGGGTATTTTCCCCTTGTGCTGCGTGAGCGCTATTTTTAACAACTAAACCAGCTATGCCACACATCTCAATTCATTTAAAGACGACGGTCGAGGAGGTATACAAAACTTGCTATGGCAGCCGCCCCGAGTTCGAGTTCACGTTTGTTAACCGACTCAAAAACATCAGATGGTGCGTGGTGGTAGTCGAAATAACGCTGTGAGTCTGGGACAAAGCCAAAAAGTGGAATGCCAGGGTAGGCATCTTTGAGTGGACCGATGTCTACGCCGCCATATCCTTTTTCAAAAATATGAAGGTCGTACGAACGCAAAACAGGCTCAAAACTTTGGAGTAAGTTCAGGTATTTATCGGGGCCATCTAGTCCAAAACCGCGAGGTGCAAAACCACCTCTGTCACTTTCGAGTGCAGCGATTTGTTTTTCGCCATTTGCCAGGCACCATTTGGCGTATTGCTGCCCGCCTTGATTGCCATTTTCTTCATTCATAAA
>JAIXXP010000096.1 GCA_027490665.1 Cryomorphaceae bacterium
AATTTGTCTTTTTTTTTTTTTTTTTTTTTAATGTTTACGCATTGAGCAATTTTGTATTAAGCTTGCCCTTAAAGGATTGCAGCTACCCGAAGGTGGCGATTTCGAAGCATTTCACTGTCAACCATGCACAAACTTTGATAGAAGCACAAAGCTTGATTTAACCACTGAACCGCCACTTTTGGGTAGGTGCTGTTAGCGGTAGTGTTTATTTTCGTTCTGCCATTTCTTTTAACTTTTCATTCATTGCTTCAAACCCTTTTTTTTTTTTTTTTTTCTACTGGTTCTTAAATTTCATTTTCCAATAGGTCCTTTGCTAAACTCGCCACTTTCAGTTTCCTGTTTTTAATTACATAGTTTATATCAGATGAATTGTCAATCATTAGTTGTCTGTTGTAATAATTGATGTGTTCAAGCACTCCAAACATATTTACCGCAATTGCCCAATTAATCAAATTCTCAGTTTTTAAAGTCCAATTATTAAGGAAAATCTGAAGAATAAATATGAAAGGGATCAAACCTATATAAATCAGATTGAGCTTTTTTGATTTTCTAAAAAATGAAAGACTCGTATTTTGGTCAAATGTTATTCCTTTTAGACGTTGCAGTTTTAATTTAAAATAATGTTGTCCCTGAAACAAGATGAAAATACACAGAATCAGTCCGTATAAGAGAAATACAATATCAAGTAGGGAGTTTGTAAAAAGCAGATAAACCGTAATTGCAGGGAAAGTAATAAATGCATGAGATCTTTCCATTACATAAGTTCTATTCAGTCTATGGATAAAATCCTTTTTATTCATATTCAAGTTTGAGTTATTAAAACACACTTGCTGCGAACTTAACGCCAATCACCAAAAAAGGGATTAGATAACGAGAACTGTGTTGGATTAAATCTAATTTCGTTCTTTTTTGTTTAATGACTTTCATCGTCATTTTTCCACCTCTTTTCGATGAAGCTATCCAGCGAATACTTGCCGGGGCCGGTTAGAAACAAACTCAGGTAGATCAAAAGGTAAAGCAACCCGTGTTCTTTGTCTTCTAAGGGGTCACCTCCATGCACATTGAAAACGATAACGATCAGACAAATAATGAGGGGAACAAGTGCAATACGGGTAAACAGACCTATTACAACGAATATTGAACAAAATAATTCCGCGAAAACCGTAAGGGCGTACGAAACGGTTGTCCCGACATGAAATGGATCGGGCCAGTCTTTACTCCCTTCGGAAAAGTCGGTGAACTTTGGCCAACCATGGAGGATCATTAAGGCACAGGCTACCCTAAGGAGCAGAAGCGCCACGTCATTGAACCAGGCCTTGGTGGATAGAAATTGTTTTAATCGATTTTTCATGAGTTAAATTTAATGCAATCTGATTTACATGACACTTTCCCAACCTATTTCCCTGTCCAGCGAAGCGCATGTTTAACCGTTTTCAAGCCATACTTTGCCTTTATGTCAAGGGTAACGAATTCTTTCCCTCTTTTGACGCGAAGTTTAGCCAGCTCTCCTTCTTTTAGTTTGACTCCATTTGGCTCGAATGCTTCTCGGTAATCTGAAATATTAATAATGTCACCAACTTTTAGGCCTGCCCATTCATTTGGCCCGACATTCGTAATCACCTGTTCAATGCCGATGCCATTTGCTTTATGTTTAACATCGTTATCCGTGAAGATACTTAACATGTCCTGTTCCTGCAATGAATCATGGTAGGTAATGCCAATGTAATTCAACTGATCATTGGGTTGCCATTGATTTTTTCCTTCCACATATTGGGTAAAAAAGTTTTGTAGGTCTGGATGCACTTCATTGACCAATTCAGCTATAAAGGTCGACTCGTCGAAGGATTTGTTGGCTCCGTAACGGGCATTCAGCGTGAGCATTACATCTATTAGTGATTTTTTACCGGAAGTCAGGCGTTGAATTTCCGCATCCAAGAGCATGGCTAAGACGGCTCCTCTTTGGTAAACCTGACCATAATGTTCGTGGTATTTTTCTTCTAGAACATTTGAACTCATCTCCGTAAACGACATTTCTGTTATTGGAAAATCTAATCCCTGAACTAATTTATCTCCCATTTCATTCAGGTATTCCTCAGGACTAATTACCCCACCTTTATATTTAATGAGGTTAGCAAAATATTCTGTTACCCCCTCATAGAGCCAAAGATGTTTACACATGACAGGGTTAGTGTAGTTGAAGTTTCCGATGTGCTGAGAATGCAGACCCAGCGGGGTTAAAATGTGCATAAACTCATGAATCGCTGCTCCGGAAAGTTGATTGTCCAACGAAAGTTCTTTAATAATGGATGAGGGAACAGACGGACCAAAATCGGCGAGATAGTAAGTAGACGAATTGCCATGTTCCAACGCACCCAACCCTAATGACCGGAAACGCAATGCCAGTTTGATTTTTTTAATGATACCCATTTTACCGGTAAATGCTTCTCCAACCTCGCTTAGGTCATCCACATAAACGATAAACGTATAATTATCCACTGGAAGATCAGGTAAGAATTCATCAATGGCCTGCATGTCGCGTTTCAATACTTCATAAAAGTGCTTTGCACGTGGAACTCCATTGACATCGAAAACAGAAATAGTCACCTTTGTATTTCCGACATAGAATTGGGCTGTATCGGGAACAGAGAACATGATTGGACAATCAATCAACTGGTGGTAGGAGTTCGCTTTGAAATGCTGCTGACCACTGTTGCTCAACGTTTGAGGTAGGGAAGTAGAACCGTAAAGTTGTGATGGTTTTACGATTTTTATCTCAATTGGATCTGCTTCTTCGCCTTCAAAAAAACCAAAAATTCCACCGTTATTGAAAAGGAAGTTCTTGCCTTCCTCGAAATTGGTCGCCACTGGGTCAAAGATGGGATGTTTCTTCACCTTTCTATCCATGATATCTTCAAGCGTGTATTCGAGGTACTTCAATTTTTTCGCATCTGAAATGATGAAAGAATTATTGCCTTGTTTTTTAACTTTTAAGTTCTTTCCATCCGCTGTTTTTGCGTTCATGGAAAGTACAAATCGACCAAAATCTTGCGTGTCATAAGTTCCGGGCACAGTGGCAGGAAACGAATACGTAACTTGATCACTTTGAGGTACTTTGCTTAAGGTCATTTTAACAGGCAAAACATCTTTTTCGATCTTGTTTAAGTCGATTTCATAGAGGTGCTGACTTAAAACGAAAAATGGACTCAAAAGCAGAAGAATGGCGAAATATAAATTTTTCATACAAAAAAGATTAAAATCACTAGACGAACAAAAGGTAATTAAGTTATAGAAATTCAATTTACAAAGTAACACACGCTAACTCTGTTCTTTCAATCAATAGGAGTTATTTTATAACCAGCTTCTTGCAAAAGATTTAAGACGCCTTCTTTTCCAGGTAGGTGAGCAGCTCCAACCGCAATAAACGTGGGATTTGTTTGAATGAGTTCAGTAATAATAGGTATCCACTTTTGATTTCGTTTAACGATTAAATCAGAATAGAACTCAGGAGAAAGATCAGCATTATTCATCAATGTTCCCAACTGATTAATGTCTTTTTTTAAATATGTATCAAGTAATTTATTGAACTCTGAGTTGTCTGTTGTTAAACCAAGTAGAAGCATTTTAATCTGCTCTTCGTTTGAAACCTCACTTAACAAATTCATTTGAAATTGAATTGTTTCAAGTCCTGACATAGACATCTTATTCTTTTTTGCAAGTTTCTTGAATTCGATTTCATAACTCTTTGATTTACCTATTAGTTCCTGCGTGATTAGCGATGAAAGAAAGAAAGGTTGAAAACGACTTGTTTTATTGTATTTGGATTCTTTCCAATTGATGCTATCCAGACAGAAATTTCTAATTCGTTCAGAATTCTCTTTGGTTGTAATGTCGGCAATTGTTTTCCCGTCTGGAAGCATCGTAAGTTCAAGGATTTCCAGTTGTGTTTTTAAATCCATATTCAAATCAACTTCCATTGCCAATTCCCTACATGATTTTAATGCGGATTTAATCGAATCAGAAATAACAAAATCTTTTTTTGGCATAATATGAATCGTGCCATAGATATAACTCGGTTTTTGAAGGTTATTGCCTTCAATTTTATAAAGCAATTGTGCTTGGCTGCTGAAAACTGTATGCGTAAATAGGAAAAGTTGTATTAATATTTTTTTCATGTTCTTTGGTTATTATATTAATTTTTGTTCATTTTCTAATTTAAATCTTCAACTAAAAGTATACGGATATAGTTGGGAGCTTTCTTGGCTTGATTTAATCTTTTATCACCTTTAAAATTGCGACTTTACCAGTATCATTTATTTCTATGAAATATACTCCTGATTCACCATTAAGGTTAAATGTTATACTGTTGGTTGATGAATAGGTGTCACTAAAAATCTCTTGTCCAATGGCGTTTCTTACTATTAAGTTTGCATTTTCGAATATTTTGTCAGATTCAATAGTTAATGCGCTAGTTGTCGGGTTTGGATAAAGGTTGATTTTACTAGTCCATGAATGTTCGTTAATGGAAGTGGTATTTTCCAACTCATTTTGTAGTTTGATTATAAAAATATCGTCAGCTCCATTAGATGTTAGGTTGAAAACACCTGCTAGGGGATCAAAATCGGTTGTTGCCTTAAAGTTACCTGTGGCAAAGATATTTCCTACATTATCAAGGACTAAGGA
>JAIXXP010000055.1 GCA_027490665.1 Cryomorphaceae bacterium
ACGTAAACGGTTTGATGTTCGAGTTCTTGTTGGAGTGTTTTGGCGGTGTCGTCGGCGACAATTTGACCTTTTGAGATGATGATGACGCGGTCGCAGATGGCTTCAACCTCTTGCATAATATGCGTTGAAAGGATAACCGTTTTTTCTTTTCCGATGCTGCGGATGAGCTCGCGAATCTCGACCAATTGGTTGGGATCAAGGCCGGTTGTGGGTTCGTCTAAGATAAGGACCTCAGGATCGTGGATAATAGCTTGCGCCAAACCAACGCGCTGGCGGTAGCCTTTGGAAAGGGCGCCGATTTTTTTGTGTTGTTCGACGTCGAGCCCCACCGCATGGATCATTTCCGAAACACGGGCCTTTAAGTTTTTAATTTTGTAAATGCGGCCTACAAATTCGAGGTATTCGCGCACATACATGTCGGTATAAAGCGGGTTGTTTTCTGGCAAATATCCGATGATTTGGCGGGTATCGAGTTTGTCGATATCTACCTTTTTACCACAGATAAAAACCTCACCTTCACTGGCAGGCATAAAACCCGTCATGATTTTCATGGTGGTAGATTTGCCCGCACCATTCGGACCTAAAAAAGCAACAATTTCACCTTTTTTAACCGAAAAACTGACGTCGCGAACAGCTGCTTGCTCGCCGTAATACTTATAGAGATTTTTGACTTCTATGGACATGGTATGCGAAGTTACTCAATTTTTCAAAGAAACGTTTATCCGACCACCCTGCGGGAGTAAAACGAGAAAAAGAAAGCAAAAATAGTAAGCCCCATTTGCGTTTCTAATCCATCTTCAATGAAAAGAGTAAGCGCTAAACTGATCCCAATTAATAGCCCTTGTAATTGTCGGTATTGCAATTGCTGCTTGATAAATAGCAACAGTAAGCCCACAAATAAAATAAACCCAAACAAGCCCAAATTGAGCCAGGTGGTGAGGTAATAGTTGTGCGGTCGCAAACGGCGATCTGGGCGCAGTTGAGAGCCGCGTTCGTTATAGCGCTGCTGCATTTGGTCGCTGACATCTCCAACGCCTACACCAAGCAGCCAGTTGTCGGCTATGAGCGACGTTGCATTTTGCCAATATTCAAAGCGCTCCAATAAAGAGTGGTCATTGGGATTATTACTGTGGTGAAGTTGGAAACGCAAGCCAAAAAGTCGGGCTTGTAAACCACCTTGTGCCTCGCGTACATCGGCAAAACCGAGTTCAATCAGTCGAATATCTTCTGGGCTTAATTGCCTGATTCCATATCCTGACGCACAGCCATTTTTACTCTGGACGTATCTTTCTATGGTAGCAGAAAGGTCTTGGCCACGCAAGTCTTGGCCTTCAAAAGGAAGCTTGGAACGTTTTTGCCAAGCCAAGGCCATACTTGTTGGATTGGTTGGGCAAGTTTCACGGTTTTCTATTGGTTGGGCCAAATAATACACCAAGGACACAAGAAACAGTAATGAAATAAAACTTATACCAAAAACCCAGGCCACCTTTCGCTTTTGAAGCAAGAAATATATCGCATGGCCCAACATGACAATAACGACGGTGAGCACCCCAGACAAAGCCTGACTATCAAAAGTATAGTACAAAAACCATAAAGCTAAAAGGCCATACCATTTGTTGGAGGCAAAACGAAAGAGCGCTAATGACAAACCAAAGCCAATGAGGATGCCAAAACGGATATGAGAGCCAAAAAGCGACATATCACGGATGTCTATCAGGTGGAGTTGGTCAGCAAAAAAATGATACGAAATACTATTCACTAACGAACTCAAGAGCAGTGCACCAAGAAAAAAGCTCCAGAGGCCTTCTGTTTTCTTGGCAGTGGGCAAGGGCCGCGCAGTAATAATCAAAGGAATCAATAACAAACTGGTGAGGCGGCGCAATTGATTAAAGCCCTCTGGCCAATTTTGGCTCCAGAGCAAGCTCAACCAAAAAAGGACATAAAACAACAGCAAAAGGTGAACCAAGCGGTTTTCAGACAAACGGCGATAGTACGTTTTGAAGTCAGCTTCTAGAAGTAAATTGAGCAAGCCGAAAAGCAAGCCCATAGACATGAGGAATTTGCTACAAACCATCCCCACCACAAAAAAGAGTAAGGTGAGGTAATGAAGTCTTGAATGGGCTTTACTCCCGAACCAGCGTTGCAGCATTTGTTACTAACGCTTAAATCTTCAGAATAGTATTGTACTGAGTAGGCGCTTGTAAAATTTCTAAACCTTTTTGTACCACAGGATCGGCTTGTAATTGTTGTTTGGCACGGCCTTCTTGGAAATAATAACGCGAAATGATCTCGTCTTCGAGGAGTTCACTGATCTCTTTTTTGAATTTATCGAGGTCGCGGTCCTTGGATGGCGTTACCTTTTCAAGCATTTGATTGTACTGCGCGGCTACATCCTCAAAATAGCCTTCTTTTTCTGCGGTTTCTTTCATTTTGCGCAACGCTTCTTCAGAAGCAGTAGTATAATCGAAATCGGGCTGCGCCATGACGTAACTCTTGAAGGCAGCATATTCAGCATCGCTAAGTTGAAAGCTACCGGCTGCTGCAATTGTTGGATTTTGAGCTGCAAATTGCGTCGCATAATTGAAAATATGGTTCTTGACCAATAACATGGCCGACAACCTGCTGAGGTCTTCAAACGCTACTTCGATATCGGGATCAATGCCGCGGCCATCAATCACTGGTCGGCCATTTTTGGTGTAGAAAGTTTTGAGCAAGGAGTCAGCAACTTCTTTCGGCTTTTCTCCGTTTTCTTTGTCGTAATATTCCAGGCGCTGAACACAACGGCCAGATGGCGTGTAATATTTAGCAATTGTAATCTTGATTTTTGAGCCGTATTTGAGGTCGTAGGTGCGTTGAACCAACCCTTTTCCATAGCTTGTTTCACCAATGACTACAGCGCGGTCTAAATCTTGCAAACTGCCTGCTAAAATTTCGGATGCCGATGCCGAGCCGCCATCGATGAGGACCACAAGAGGCATATTGGGTGCAAACGGATCTTCGAGGGTTTTGTAGGTGCGGTTTTCTTCAGCAACGCGGCCTTTTGTAGTCACGACTACTTGGTTTTTGGCAACGAAGAAATTGACAATTTTTACCGCCTCGATAAGCAAACCGCCTCCATTTCCACGGAGATCTAGGACGAGCTCTTGCATGCCCTGAGCCTGCAACTTTTCAATTGCGCTTTTGACATCAGCAGCTGCAGTTTGGGTAAAGGAATTGAGTTTGACATAACCTACTTTATTTTGCAACATACCAAAATAAGGCACATCTGGAAGTTTGATTTCGTCTCGGGTGATCTTGAAGTTTTTCTTGCCTTCGCCAGTTCTTTCTACCACCAATTCAAAAGAGGTGCCTTTGGGGCCCTTTAGTGCATCTGAAACCTCTTCTGTGGTTTTCTTTTCCATGCTTTTTCCGTCGATGCTGATGATTTTGTCGCCTGCCTTCAAGCCAGCCGCTTGCGCCGGCTTGCCTTCGTAAGGTTCGGCTATAAAACTGAAATCGCCCATTTTACGAATGAGCGCGCCAATACCGCCATATTGACCAGTAGTCATGAGGCGGTAATCTTCGATATTAGATTCATGGTAATAAACCGTGTACGGATCTAATTCCTTGAGCATGGCGTCTATACCTGTTTTGGCTAGCTGACCATTTTTGGTTTCGTCTACAAAATAGAGGTCGAGGTGCTCATAGATTTGATCCATGATTTCCAAACTCTTGAGCGTTTCAAAAGAATTGGTTTGGGCATGGCCTATTTGCAGACTCAGTAAAAAGCAAAGAAATAAGAAAGGTAATTTGGTCAATTTCATGGGTTGATTTCTTTAATAAGTTGATCTAGTGCCTTACACAACTTTTGTTCCAAAAGTTGTAAGGTAGGACGTTCATCGGCAACAAAAGTTAACGAAAAAACTAGTTTTTTATTGTTTGCTTGCAGCAGCGCTATCAATGTCGCTTTGTTCTTGCGCAATACCTCGCGCATCAAGCGCTTGATATAGTTTCGGTCGTGGGCTCTTTTGAACCTGCGCTTAGGCGCTGAAAAAAGGACTTGAAAAGGCGCTTCGCTTTCTTCACTTTGCGCGCATTCGTCAATAATGTACATTAACCGAATGGGATAAGCCTTAATGAGTTTCCCTTGCGCAAAAAGCTGTTCGATCTTTTTAAGACTGCACAATTTGAATGCTTTTGGCAAACTTTCATCGATATGTTCTTGTGGCTTAGTCAAGGTGCTTATCTGAAACCTCTTCGTAATCCGTAAATTCATCTAGATCTTCGTCTTGATGCACATCTAGATCAGATTGAGGTGGCTTCGGTCTAAAAATACGCAGTAAACGAAAGAAGATGCTCATTACAAAAAAGAAACCCAATACTTGAAAGATAAAACCTAAAAGAAATGCTTTTTCCAAACTGCGGATATTGGATTCAAACCAATTCAAAATACCTATTTCGGTCAAACTCGGATAAAAATACAAGCCTGTAAAGGTGAGCGCAGACAAGACGAGAAGTGCAATTTCTAAGTTCTTGGAATAAGGCTTTTGCTGAATTGGCATCTGAAAACCAGCCAAAAACTGAATTTGCTCTTGTTGTTTTTGAAACTTCCCCAATAAATAGAGCATTAAAATGAGGCCTCCTGGAACTAGTTTTTGCCAATTGAGCACATAGGTAGGCTCAGTTGGAGCAAATTCTAGGCAATAGGCAAAGGTAATGCTCACGAGTAAAACGTACTTGAGCGCTTTTAGAATGTAGTGTTCAGCCAAAAACTGAGGGCGCATTCCGGTGAGCATTTTGTGTAGCAACTCCAAGAAAAACCAAATGAAGTTAAAGATGGCAAAACGCACACCTAGCTTGAAAATGAGTGTGAGTAAAATCATATGCCGAAGTTACGAAGTTTCGTTAAGCTACCTTGAAAGAAATTACCATCGACGTAGGACTCTATGCCGTGTACGACCATATTTTCTGAAAACTGATAGATGGTCCAAGGCAAATGAGCAACTTTATGGTGCGGGCCATAAGAAGCAACCCAAAGCGGGTAACCGTTAATGCTTCCCTTCAAATACCGTTCATAAAAAAAGCGACCCGTATAAACAATTGGTTTGCAGTGGTAATGATTTTCAACGATTCGCAGCCAATTCTGCACACCTTTGCGCAAATTAGCAGGCCCAAGCGGAGACATATGCTCGATGTCGAGTACCGGGGGTAAGTCACCCTTTGCAAGGCTGACATGTGCTATGAAATTGTTGGCTTGCTCGGTAGAGTTTTCGAACGGGCGGTAATAATGGTAGGCACCTCTTTGTAAGCCAACTCTTGCAAGCGCCTCCCAATTATACAAAAATTGTGCGTCTTGTCCGTTTCGACCCATCGTAGCTCGGGTAATTGCAAAACGCAAAGGATGCTTGGTCAGCAAAACCTCATCCCAATTGATATGCCCTTGATATTGCGACACATCAATGCCAAAACAATATGTTTGGTCGTCGGCAAGAGCAGTTTCTGAAAGGGTTTCGATGGTGGTGTTGCGCAAGACTGGCCGCAGTAAGTCAATGCGGTCGTAGAAGCGTATAAAGACAAAAACATATCCAATAAAACCAAGTGCCAACAGCCATGGTAAATATGGTTTTTTTCTGCGCCACTTTTTTTTGATCCAGACCAAGACAAGCGCCAAAATCAAAAATACCCCCAATACATATTGCGGATGATTGAGCAGCCATAAAACGATAATGCGTAAAAAGGACATGGGCAAAGATACTAATCCAAACACTTACAAGGTGGGTCAATCAGCACTTTGGTTTGGGGCAAGCGCGCTATAAATTGCTTGGCGAAAACGGTTCCGTACATCACGCCTTCAATATTGAGTACTTTGAGTGCTGGAAGTAAGAATATTCCCTCTCCAAATTGTTCGATGCCATTTGCATACAAATCTAAATATTCAAGTTCCTGGAGGTCTGCAATTTGTTCGGGAAGTAAGGTGATTTGATTTCTATCTAAGTGTAGCGTTTTCAAATGAGGGAGCTGGCAAATTACCAGTGGGAAATTTTCAAATTTATTTCGACCGAGATCCAGCTTTTCAATTGCTTGAAAACAATTAAATTGCTCTGAAATTTGACTCAATTTATTCTTTGAAAGATCTAATGCCTTCAGGTTTGTGAATTGAAATATTTCCAATGGAAGGCTATCCCACTTTTGGCCCGAACAATCTAAACTCAGGACGTTTTTTGGATCGTGCTTGAGTGCTTCTTCCCATCTAATTCCTTGAGAAAAAAATGGGTTAAAAGCCAATAAACAATACAATAAAACGACAAAGCGACTAGACATAAGAACGAAGGTATAAAAAATAAATCCTTGCACACACTTGTAATTATTGTACTTTTAACAATATGTAAACCTATTAAAACCCCTAAATGAGACTACTTTTTATATTACTTTTTGCGTTTTCTACACAGCTGTTATTGGCGCAAGCAGGTCCCATAGATTTTGAACCAAATGGTTTTGGCGCTAATTGGGCCTGGACTACCTTCGAAAATGGCAATAATGCACCACTTGAAATCATTGCCAATCCGTATCCCGGCGGCATCAATAGTTCAAGTACGGTGAGTAAATTTGTGGCGTTAGTCAATGGAGCGCCATGGGCTGGTTTTGAATCAGTCCACGGTCAGGGTATTGGCATTTTCAATCTCACTGCTGCCAATTGCCAGATCAAAATGATGGTTTATAAATCGGTTATTAGCAATGTTGGGCTCAAATTTGCAACGCCATCGGGTGCCTCTTCAGGAGAAATTCTCGTTAGCAACACGGTTGTTAACCAATGGGAAGAACTCACTTTTAACTTTACAAACGTGCTCAGCGCACCTACTTCTATCGGGATAGATCAAATCATCATTTTCCCAGATTTTGGCCAACGTTCAGATAACAACATTTGTTACATTGACAACATCAAGTTTTCTAACCAAGACGGCTCACAAAGTGCAGCTCCTATGGGGCCAGCACCAACTCCAACCTATCCAGCTGCAGCTGTAATCTCCTTGTTCAGCAATCCTTATACAAATGTGAGCGTAGACACTTGGCAAGCACCATGGTCAAGTGCTCAGGTAACAGATTTACAGATACAAGGAAATGATACCAAGCGCTACAGCGCCATGAATTTTACTGGCATTGAATTGCTTGGTGGCAACCAGCTAGACCTCAGCAGCATGACCCACCTGCGCTTGGATTACTGGACGGCAAATATGAATCCGTTTAAGGTCAAACTTGTCGATTTCGGCAACAACGGGCAATATGCAGGAGGCGACGACAGCGAAAGCGAATTGAGTTTTCAGCCTGTTGCTCAAGCTTGGAACACTTTGGAAATTCCATTATCTCAATTCACGGCACTCAATAGTCTGAGTCATTTTTCTCAGCTCATTTTATCTGGCGAACCTGCTGGCACAGGCGTTGTGTTTGTCGATAACGTTTTGTTTTTTGATGAAAGTGTAACTGGTATTGAAGCAACAGCAATAAGCCCTGTTCTTTTATTTCCGAATCCTTGTGACGATGCACTCCAAATAAAAGGAAAAGAAATGATCAACTCGATTGAAATCTTTAATGCCCTTGGGCAACAACTTTTGACTTTCAATTGCAACCAAAGCGAAGTTAGTGTTCCTACTTCAAAATTGAAAAGCGGAATTTATGTGGTAAAAATCAAGACCCAAAATGGTCTTGTGAAACAATATAAGATCCAGAAAAATTAAGGCCGCTGAAAGTAGGCTCTAACGGCTAGCTCATCTTTATTGAGTTGTGTTTTGAGGGCCTCGAGGTTTTCAAACTTTTGTTCCGAACGCATGCGCTCATGCAAGCAAAGGGCGAGGTACGCTTCGTATATATCTGATTGAAAATCAAAGAAATGTACTTCAATTTTACGTTCGATTTTAGCTTCTTTAATTGTTGGTCGCCAGCCGATATTCATCATGCCGTATAAGGCACGACCTTCAAATTCACTAGAAACCGCATATACGCCATCGGCAGGCAAGATTTTTTCGGTTTCTGTGAGTTGAACATTGGCTGTTGGGTAGCCAATGCTCCGGCCATTTTGCAATCCGCGCGATACAAAACCTGAAACTTGATATGGCTGGCCTAAATACGCATTGGCCTGAGCTATCTGACCTTGTTCTATTGCTTTTCGAATTTTTGAAGAACTGATATAAACTTCGTCAATTTGCTCAACAGGGATTTCTTTGACTTCAAAACAGCCTTTAGCTTCATAGCCGCGCAAAAATGCTAGATTTCCTTGGCGATCATGACCAAACTGGTGGTCATAGCCAATTATTACGCTGTAGGCATTTAAACCCTTGATCAGGATCTCTTCTACAAATTGAGCCGCAGTTTGCTGTGCAAATGCTTCACTGAATTCGAGGACAACGACGTGGTCTAGGCCAATTGCAGCCAAACGGGCGAGCTTCTCCTCTTGGGTTTGGATCAGGCCCAAAGGTTGGTCCGGAAACAAAACGCGGCGAGGATGCGGATGAAAAGTCAGTAGCACAGAAGCCAATCCGTTTAGTTTGGCTTCGGCACACACAGTTTCTAAAATTTTTTGATGACCTAAATGCAGGCCGTCGAAGGTCCCGATGGTGAGAACCGTTTGTTGTTGCGTTGGAAAAGTTGCTAGTTGCTTATGTAGCTGCATTAGATAATCAGCATAGCGTCTCCGTAAGAATAGAAACGGTACTTTTCTCTGACCGCTTCTTCGTAGGCTTTGTGCATGAGTTCATGGCCCATAAAGGCGGAAATCATCATGAGCAAAGTGGAGAGCGGCGTGTGGAAATTGGTAATGAGGCTATCTGCAATGCTGAATTCGTAGGGCGGGAAAATAAATTTGTTGGTCCAGCCGTTGTATGGCTTGAGCATGCCATCAGTAGAAACGGATGTTTCGATTGAACGCATTGAAGTTGTGCCAATTGCACAAACACGGCGCTTATTGCGCTTCGCGTCATTGACAATTTCGACTGCGTCTTCAGGGATGATGACTTGTTCGGAATCCATTTTGTGTTTGGTGAGATCTTCTACCTCTACAGAACGAAAAGTACCTAGGCCAACGTGAAGGGTGAGTTCGGCAAAATTGATGCCTTTGAGCTCTAAACGCTTGAGCAATTGTTTTGAAAAATGCAAACCTGCCGTAGGCGCAGCTACAGCACCTTCTACACTTGCAAATACCGTTTGATAACGCTCTTCATCTTCTGGCTCTACGTCTCTTTTGATGTATTTTGGAAGTGGTGTTTCACCAAGCTCGGTGATTTTAGCCTTGAATTCTTCGTAAGGGCCGTCGAATAAGAAACGAAGTGTACGACCTCTTGATGTGGTGTTGTCGATGACCTCAGCAACTAAAGAGTCGTCTTCACCAAAATAGAGTTTGTTGCCGATACGGATTTTACGTGCTGGATCTACGAGTACGTCCCAAAGGAGGCTCTCGCGGTTGAGCTCACGCAATAAAAAGACTTCGATTTTGGCACCAGTTTTTTCTTTGTTTCCGTACATGCGTGCAGGAAAAACGCGGGTGTTGTTACGGATCATGACATCGCCTTCTTCAAAATAGTCGAGCACATCGCGAAACATTTTGTGTTCTATGAGACCTGTAGCGCGGTGCACAACCATTAGGCGGCATTCGTCGCGGTTTTCTTCTGGATAATTGGCGATTAATTCTTCAGGAAGATTGAAGTCAAAATCTGAAAGTTTCATTTTGCTCATAGGACAATTTTTTAAACCCTACTCTTAGGGGAGCGCAAAGATACAACATCAAGACCCCCTCTGTCAAGTATTTGAGCAACTATTTACCTTCGATAACTGACAAATATCAAGTTTTAAACAAATCTTGCTCATTGTAACCAAGCATCTTTCATTCGAATTTTGTCAAAAACAATATACTATGTACGCAAGAATGATAGAAGAATTGGAAGACAACCGTTATGGTTGGATTTCTATTGTCATATTAATTGTCGGCTGTTTAGGTGGCATGACAGTTGGTTTAGGAGCTATTGGCTCCACATTTGCATTAATTTCAATTGTGGTTCCTACAATGCTTACACTGAGTCTGCTCTTGGCTGTGGCGCCAATGCGTTGGATTGCTTTGAGTGCCATTACCTGCACTTGCATTGATCTAATCTTTTTAGCCTATTATCTTCTCTAGGAATATTCTACCTAAAACTGAAAGTAAACGAAGGCTTTAAAGGTATCTGAAACGGCCTGATACATGATGAAAACAGCAAATGCAAACGTGAGAGCCTGGAACGGCATTGGCCATTTCGAAAAGAACAATACGGTTTGATCTTTCCACTTTTGGGGTAGCCAATGACTTATAAACCCAAGAATGATCAACCAAAACACCAATTGGAAATTGTTCCAAACTTTCCACCAAATAGCAACTGACCAATCGAATTGGGAGGTCAGAATCGTGAGGAATTGCAGCGGCTGCTCGGGTTCAGGCAAGCGGAACCAAATACGGGTAAAGGTGATGAAGGTGAGCGTGAGCATGATGCGCCATGCGCGAATGGCCCAAGAGTTGCTTTTTTCATAGGGGCTGATGCGTTTCCAGTAATTATAGAGCACAAGAGCGGCTCCGTTCATGGCTCCCCAAATCACAAAATTCTGACTGGCTCCATGCCACAAACCACCTACAATCATGGTGATGAGCAAGTTGAGATCGCGAACAGCAAAAGTGCGAAATGCTTTCCAAAATTGCCATAAAAGCAAATAAACAACTAGCAAAATACCATAGGTGTACCAGAGCTCAACCCAACCGGTAATAAAATACAAAAAGCCAAGAATAACCGCTGTCATGATGGTCGTACCCCAAGTGCCTTTTTGATTGCCTCCGAGTGGAATATAGAGGTAGTCGCGTAGCCAAGAACCCAAAGATTTATGCCAGCGTCGCCAGAAATCGGCAACTGACACCGATTTATAGGGTGAATTGAAATTTTCAAGTAAATTGAAACCCATCAACTTAGAAACGCCAATAGCCATATCAGTGTAACCTGAAAAGTCAGCGTAAATCTGTAAAGAATAGGCAAACATAGCAATGAGCCCAACGAAACCCGGATAAGCATCAGGGCTGTCAAGTACTTTGTCTATGAAGTGAACAGCAATGTAATCAGCAAAAACCAATTTTTTGAGCAAGCCTTTGCAAATCATCCAAAGCGCCCATGAAAATTCGTATTTACTCAGTTGATACGGCTGATGAATTTGAGGAATAAAATCCCGAGCGCGAACAATTGGCCCCGCAATCAAATGCGGAAAATATGTGACATAAAATGCGTAGTCAAAGAAGTTTTTTGCCGCAGGAATTTCTTTTCGAGAGATATCAACGATATAAGAAATGTTGTGAAAAGTAAAAAAAGAGACCCCAATAGGCACGAGTATTTTATCGACAAAACTGCCTTTTCCGAACCAGTCATTTCCAATTACTGCAAACTGATTGACCACGTTGTAGTCTGTGCCAAACTGCGCATTGAAGGCATCCGTAAAAAAGTAAGCATATTTGAAATAAAACAAGCCTAATAAGTTGACAACTATACCGAAAATGAGCATAAACTTACCCGACTTAAGTTCCTCTTTTGCCTGAACACCCCTGCCTATCAAGTAATTGAACAAAAGCATAAAAGCCAAAAGCAAAACGAAGTTGCCAGACGTCTTGAAATAAAAGAAAAGACTAACCGCCGTCAAAAAAATACTGCGCAGCAAATAGCGGTGGTGAATCAGTACAAATACAGCCATTACAGCTAAGAAAAACAACCAAAAATCGAGTCTTGTAAAGAGCAGGCTTTCTTGTTGCTGCCAAGAGAATATTTCGTGTATGCGGTTCATATTTTAGTTGCGCAGATTTTGTAAACTACTGAGGTTTTTTTGAAAGGCTTCTATCAAAAGTGTTCCTTTCAAGTGATAACCTGTTCCTGTAAAATGTACGTAATCGGCCTGCATGAGACCTTCAATTTTCCAGGTTTTAGACGAGCCGAGTTCGCCCATAATGCCATAGAAGTCCCATACTGCCATTTGGTATTGCGCGGCCAACTGATAAATGACTTCGCGTTGCCTTTCGGTATTTCGATTTGGATATTTGCGCATGTAATAGTCGTCGTTGGGGACAGTCAGCAGAATTGCACAATTTGGATTGCTTTGCAATACTTGTTGGATCATTTTCTCCAAATTGCGCTTGTAAACCAATGGGTCAAAGGCATCATAGCTGCAATGTGCATCATTAGTGCCTACCGAAAAAATAAATAAGTCGGGTTTGCGGAGTTGGAGGTCGCGGCTAAAATTGGTGTTGGCCAAGTAAGTTGGCAAACTAGCTCCATTGATACCAATTGCTGTATAGGTAATTCCAGGGAGGTCATTGAGAAATTCAAAACCAAAAAGTTCCAATGCAAAAGGCGTTGTGCAGTTTTTGACAAAAAGCAGGTCTAGGGAATCGAGGTGGTCTGAGAAGCGAATTTCTGTGTAACCCAGCGCGTCGTAATGCGCAACATCTGTTACCAATAATTCTTGGTCTCCAAAGTTGAGGTCATAGGGGAATTCACCTGTGTTGTGATAGATGCGCAAGCGGTCGAAAGGAGGTTTGACGAGCGTACGCAAATGCTTGAAATTAACCACGATGAGGGAATCAGGACAAGTTATGGCGGCTCCGCTCAGGCCGTAATCGAAATCTTCCGGACGCTGTGTTACACTTCTATAGCCCTTCCAGGTGTTGGGTGAAGAAAAATCGTAGTTCGTCGGGTTATTGGTGTGAGCCAGGTTAAAAGGAAAAACCAAACCGCGCTCTCCGCTTAGGCCCGGCCAATTGGACTGGAGAAATGTCCGGAAATCGTGGGTGTAGATATCAGCTTGCAAATGGGAGCCTCCAATATGATAAAAATTGAGCTTGCCTTGCCCCGTTTGTATCATACTGCTCAATTCTTTATTGAGGTGCATCCAGTTTGGACTTTGCGGACCAAAAAACTGAAATTGATTACATTGAACCTCAATAAAAGGATATTTTCGGGCGATTTCTTGTTCGGTTAGGCTCAGGGAGTCGTTGTTACAAAGCGGAAGATATTGTCCAAAAGCAAATAAGGGTAGCAAACACAGCAGCAGCAGGCGCATCATTCTTGTCCTCCCTTCTTGGCTTGCCAATCGGTATAGGCCGCACCAAATGCCTCGTAGAAATACTGCGATGCGATACTTGCACCACGTGGGCTAAAATGGACGTAGTCTTTGCCAGCTAAACCTTGAGAAACCCATGCTGGCATTGAGTTGAACCCTCCCATGGCGCCATAGAGATTCCAAAAAGCAACCCCATTTTCTGCACACATTTTTTGCATGCGGTCTACGGTGTAAGGAAGAAAGGGATACGTTTCAAAAACGCCCGCATTCAGCCTCGACATATCGCTAGGGCCAATTAAGATAATAGCCGCATCTGGCACTAATTTTTGGATGTAATGGATGCGGTTTTTTAGTGCACCAACATAATACCTCACACTGCTGCTATCTTTAAACGTGTGTACAGAATTACCGCCAAATTGCAATATGAAAAGCTTTGTATTCGCTTCGCGGTGCATTTGAGCAAACAAACTGGCGTCGGAGGAACTGAGGTTGTGGCCAGATGAGCCGCGCATGGCAACGTTGTTGACCTGAACACCTACATCGCCTTCTAGACAAAACCCAGTGAATATCGGACTTTTGGTCGACGAAAAAACAAAGCGCAATTTATTTGGCGTGTGGTCAAAGCTGAGCGGCAACACATGCGCCCCGCCGTCGGCCACCAAAGAATCTTCGTGGATGAGTTTATCGTTCTCATATACTTTAACAGAACATGATTTGTAACAGCTGTTGTAATAGCATTTGACATGGCTAAAAGTACGAGCCCTTGTAAAAGCCGATGCCGATGGTGCAATTTCGATCCAGGCTTCGGTCGGAACCGGTATTTGAGTACCGTCTGTACTGTTAACATCAAAGGTGGCTGATGAAAGGAGTGCGCCGTAGCGGCTAGAACTCATTTTAGGAGGCCAAAAAGCAGTGTAGCGCTTGAAATTAGGTGATACCTTTTGCTTAAAGCTTTGCGTGTTGTAAACGTTATAGGCCGGTATAAATCCGGGGCCAATACCACCAAATTGCTGCTGAATGCGCTGGCGAATATATCCCGTCATGCGGTCGCCTTCAATTTGAGAGTCTCCGTAATGGAAAATACTGATTTTTCTGCCTTCAGCGGCTTCTTGCAGTGCAGTAAAAAACCGAGCCATTTTGGCAGCTGCACTCCCGCTCATTTGCAGTGGATGCGCCGTCTCACTTGCTAAGTTTCCTCCCTCGGGCATCCCTGTTTGGCCTGTACTTTGGCCGTTGTGCTTTAAGCCGCTATTGATGTCTGTCGTGTCTACAGCATTGACAATTTTTTCGATATTTTTCTTGACTTGTTTTTTGGCTACCCAAATGCGCTCTAGGGGTAAAAAACGCCAATTGACGCCCATCCATTTGACACCATCTGCTGGTATAAATGCACTTGGAATGCACAAAAGTGAGAGCACCAAGACTAAAAAAATCAGAACTTTGTAGGGGCGAATTTGTTGCACGGTTAAATATCTTGGGCAAATATAGCTCTTCTTCAGTCAAATTTTAAATTTATGACCAACCAACTCGGCAACGAAAGCTCTCCTTATTTGTTACAACACGCCCAAAACCCGGTGCATTGGGTGGCTTGGTCCAACGAAGTTTTTGAAAGGGCGAAAGCCGAAGACAAAATGGTCTTGATCAGCGTTGGCTACTCCGCTTGTCATTGGTGTCATGTCATGGAGCATGAATGTTTTGAAGATCCTGAGGTGGCTGCACTGATGAACGCACATTTCATCAATGTGAAGGTTGACCGCGAAGAAAGACCGGATGTCGATCAAATCTACATGACGGCCGTACAACTCATGACCCAGCGTGGTGGTTGGCCACTCAATTGTTTTACACTTCCCGACGGTAGGCCCATTTACGGAGGCACATATTTTCCGAAGGACCAATGGATGCACGTACTTAAGTCTTTGGCGCACACCTATGCCAACGATCGCGCAAAAGCCATTGACTACGCGCGCCAACTACACGAAGGCATCCAGCAAGCGGAACTCATTGACGCCCCTCAAGAAATGTCAGGCTTTAGTGCCGAAAGACTCCACGAAATGGTGGTGCGTTGGGCCCGCAGTTTTGACACTTTTGAAGGAGGTACCAATAAGGCACCGAAGTTTCCGTTGCCCAATAATTGGCTATTCCTGATGCGCTATGCACAACATTTCGACGAAGCCAAAATCGAAAAGCAAGTGCGCCTTACCCTAGACAAAATGGCATTTGGAGGCATTTACGATCAGGTGGGAGGTGGCTTTACGCGCTACAGCGTTGATGTACTTTGGAAGGTTCCTCATTTCGAAAAAATGCTCTACGACAACGGGCAGCTCATCGGCTTGTTCGCGCAAGCTTATGCCCAATACCAAGAGCCTCATTACAAGGACTTAGTTTTTCAAACTTTTGATTTCCTAGAGCGCGAATTACTTTCTGAGAATGGTGCTTACTTTAGTGCGCTAGATGCAGATAGCGAAGGTGAAGAAGGGAAGTTCTATTGCTGGTCACCAACTGAAATTGACTTTTTGTTTGGCACGGATGCAGCGCGCGTCAAACGCTATTATCACATCAATCAGATTGGGTTTTGGGAAGATGAAAAATACATCCCGCTGCGCAAAGAAACAGATGCCGCTTTTGCCAAATCTGAAGGCATTGATCTACAAGATTGGCTTTCGTTCAAAGCAAAAATGAACGATACGTTATTGAGCCAGCGCTCCACTAGAATTCGCCCTGGACTCGACCATAAAATAATAGTCAGTTGGAACGCCCTAGCCGCAAAAGGTCTACTTGAAGCCTTCCGGGTGTTTGGAGAAGAAGCTTTTTTACTTCGCGCGCTGCGCATCCTCAATTGGATGCAAGAAATTCAGTGGGATGGCCAACAGCTTTACCGCGTCAACACCAACGGGCAACGCCATATTCCAGCATTTTTAGAGGACTACGCCCATTTAATTGAAGCGTTGAGCTTGGCCTACCAGAGCACGGGTAATCTTGCCTATTTGGAATTTGCCAAAACACTCACGGAGAAAGTAGCCCATGATTTCCAGCACAGCAAAAGTAAAATGTGTTTTTTCACTGCAGCTGATTCAGACCTGATCAGTCGCAATATGGAACTCCATGACAACGTGCTGCCGGCAAGCAATTCGGTAATGGCCCATGCGTTTCTAACGATGGGAACTTATTTTCAAAATGAGGAATGGATCAATAGTGCCCAACAAATGCTCCAAAATCTATACGACGGCATGGAAACCTATGGCTCTGGCTATTCAAATTGGGGGTTGCTGCTCTTAAGGCATTTGTCGGCAGGCAAGCAGTGGCATGTGCTCAATGGTTGCGCACCAACAGAGGTGTTCAAAGAGAGCGCCCAAAGCAATTGTTTGCTCTCTTATCACCAAAGTTTACCACTTTCAAAAATTTATACACCTCATGCCATATCGGTTTGTGAGTATGGTGTGTGTCACCAACCTGTTCAAACCATTCAAGAAGCACTCAAGCTATAATGCTTAGATAATGATCGACTTGCGGGCAAGTGCACGCTTTACTGCCGCTACAACATCTGGCGTATCTATGTGATATTTCGTCATGAGCTCCATTGGCGTTCCGGATTCTCCGAAGGTGTCATTGACAGCAACATATTCCTGAGGTACTGGGTGCTTTCTACTCAATACCTGAGAAACCGCCTCTCCAAGACCACCATTCATCATGTGCTCCTCTGCAGTAACCACGCATCCTGTTTTGGCTACAGATTTTAAAATAGCAGCTTCGTCAAGTGGTTTAATGGTGTGCATATTGATGAGCTCGGCTGAAATGCCAATTGCGTGTAACTCTTTGAGTGCTTCAATGGATTTCCAAACCATGTGGCCACAAGCGATGATTGTGACGTCAGTACCTTCGGCAAGTACATCGGCTTTTCCAATGACAAACTCCGCATCTGGCTTCACAAAAATGGGCATAACAGGGCGGCCAAAACGCAAATATACGGGGCCTTCATGCGCTGCAATGGCAATTGTTGCTTGTTTGGTCTGATTAAAGTCGGCAGGAACAATAACGGTCATGTTAGGCAACATACGCATCATGCCAATGTCTTCGAGTACTTGATGGGTTGCTCCGTCTTCACCGAGCGTTAGACCCGCGTGTGAAGCACAAATTTTAACGTTTTTCTTGGAGTAAGCGACAGACTGGCGGATTTGATCGTAAACGCGGCCGGTAGAGAAATTGGCAAACGTACCTGTAAAAGGAATTTTACCGCCGATGGTCATGCCGGCTGCTAGACCAATCATGTTGGCTTCGGCAATTCCCGTTTGAAAGAAACGGTCCGGATGAGCCTTTTGAAACGCATCCATTTTAAGCGAGCCCGTGAGGTCTGCACAAAGTGCTACGACATCTGGGTTTTGCTGCCCTAATTCGGCCAAACCTTCGCCAAATCCTGAACGGGTGTCTTTGTTTCCGAGTACTTCAAATTCCATTGTTATAAAGTTAGATTAGTGATTTTAAGGGATGTAATTGTGAATTTCTTTTCTTTGGTATAGGCGCTAGAGCGCTGGTCTTTTTCGCGGTACACAACTTTGTAGGTGCCCGGCTGTAGTTTGACGTTGCCTGTTGTTTGGTTGTATTTCAAATCGTAAACCCATTCCCACTGACCCGGGTTGCGTTCATAAAACAATTGGCCCACAATTCCTTTTGGTGCTTGATAAACAAATTGACCCGCAGCTGGCACATCAAAACTTGTCATTTTAGATTGCTCAATGAGCACTTCTTTGTAGGTGCGTGGCAGGGTGAGTATTTCTAACTGATAGGTACCAACTAAATATTTTTGGATATCGCCAAGTTGCTGCACGTGTAGTGTTTTGCTAGATGTGGTCTCTAAAATACGCGTCTCTAAAATAGTGCCCTCTGGACTTTTTACAGAAGTGACTTTAAGTTGACCCTGCCCTGCTGGCACTTGTATTACGTTGTGGGTATGCGGAACAATTGAAATATTGTTTTTGGCAATGGCTGGAACCGTTGCTACACGCAAGTCATATTTGAGTTTGGGATCTAGTACTAAAGTATCAGGTAGGCCTTTTCGGTTGAGGGTGTGCTCGTAGGTATACTTGAGATTCGTAGTTCCAGTTTCATAAAGAAACATGCTGACGTCTGTCTCGAGGGGCTTGCCTTCTACGGTATTGAGGTTGATCTGAACTGTAGTATTGAGCAATGCTTTAGATAAAATATTGGAGAGTACATTTTCAAATGCCACCTTGCTTTCGGCGTCTGTATAACTGCCTATACACTCAAATTTATCGAGGTAGCTGAGGTCCATGCCAAGGCCAATAACAAATGGCGTGACCTTCACGCCTTTTTCTCGGAGTTTGCGGGCAATAATACACGGGTCGTTGTCGCAAGACTCTAACCCATCGGTAATGAGTATGATAAAATTGCGGGCAAGCGTATCTGGGAAATCGGCTGCCGCCGCCTCTAAGGAACGTGCAATTGGCGTAGCGCCCTTTGCTTGTAGCCCTTTAATTTTTGACTTGATGGGATCAATATTCGAAGGGCCAAAAGCGACTTCAAGTTTGGTGTCTTGACAGTCTTGGTATGTGTTGGTAACGTTTGATTGATGTCCATAGACGCGTAAAGCGAGCTCTAGGTTTGGGACGCCCCTTAAATTTTCAACACTTTTGGTAAGTACCTCTTTAGCAGCAGCCATTCTCGTTTGGTTGTTCCAATCGAGGTTCATGGAGTTAGAGGCGTCTAAAATAAAGAGAATACGCGTAGTGGTTTGGGCCCAGCCGCAGCTGAAAATAATCAGAAATATGAAGCCCCAAACCGCTTTCACTAGTAGTCTCCGAGGGTTTCTTCGAGTTGGTTGAGTGCTACTTGGAGCTGCTCTGCATTTGGAGCAACGCCATGCCATTTGTGTGAGCCTACCATATAATCAACACCTTGCCCCATTTCGGTTTTCATAAT
>JAIXXP010000021.1 GCA_027490665.1 Cryomorphaceae bacterium
AAGCGCATTCAAAATAAATTCCTCAAAGAAATCAAACTCAAAATCGAACGCGGCGCACCAGACAAAAAAGTCAAGGCCAGAATCTTACAAGACCTCGATGTATTTTATCAAAATGTAAGTTTCAAAGGGATCCAAATTAGTATTGATGTCGATCCGATGTAAAACAAAAAAGGAACCTTTCGGTTCCTTTTTTATTTATCCTAAGTAGCTTTTCAGCACTTTGTTTTTGTTGGTGTGTTTAAGGCGGCGGATAGCCTTCTCTTTGATCTGGCGCACGCGCTCACGGGTGAGTTCGAATTTGTCGCCGATTTCTTCTAAGGAAAGCGGTGCTTTGCCGTCGAGGCCGTAGAACATGCTAATAACTTCGCTTTCGCGAGGTGTGAGGCTTGTGAGTGAACGGCGGATATCTGAACGCAAGGACTCTAATGTAAGACTAGCCTCAGGGCCAGGAAGTGAGTCTCCTTGCATGACGTCGTACATTGTAGAAGTGGAGTCGTCGCCTTCAATTAAAGGCGCATCCATAGAGATGTGACGGCCGTTTTGAGAAAGCGTTTGCTTTACTTCTTCTGGCGTGACATTCAAGAACTCTGCAAGTTCGTCTGCAGATGGCGGACGCTCAAATTTTTGCTCGAGTTCTGAGTAGGCACGGTTGATTTTGTTGATGTTGCCAATTTTGTTCAAAGGCAAACGCACGATACGCGCTTGCTCGGCCAAAGCCTGAAGAATAGACTGACGGATCCACCAAACAGCGTAGGAAATGAACTTGAAACCACGGGTTTCGTCAAAACGTTCTGCGGCTTTGATGAGGCCTAGATTACCCTCGTTGATCAAGTCTGGCAAAGCCAAACCTTGATTTTGATATTGTTTAGCTACTGATACTACAAAACGAAGATTGGCTTTGGTCAGGCGTTCGAGCGCAATGCGGTCTCCTGCTTTGATTTTGCGAGCGAGCTCAACCTCTTCATCAGCGGTGATGAGGTCAACTCGACCAATTTCTTGTAAGTACTTGTCTAACGATGCGGTCTCTCTGTTGGTGACCTGTTTTGCGATTTTTAACTGCCTCATATTTTCTAATTGCCTTCCCTTGTACTGATAAAATGCAGAAAGGTTCGACTTGAACGCATTTTTTTTTCAAGCGTTACAAAGTTTCGAGCAAATACCCTGTTTTACTGCATATTTTACGGAATCTGGTGAAGATTTTTTGCAAACTGCAAAAGAAAAAAATGCTTTTCCATCCGCACCACATACAAAGAACCCTTGAAGTTGCGTTTGGTTCGTATGGATTCATTTATTTCTCAACGATTTTGTCAGGAATGTGGCAGCCCACTGAAAGGCCGAAGCGATCAAAAATTTTGCTCCGACCAGTGCCGCAATCAGTTCAACAACCGCAGTTATGCGCAAAAATTGACGCAGCAGCGCCAAATCAATCGGATTCTCATGCAGAACCATCAGATTTTGGCACAATACCTTTTGATCGATAAAAAAAGAAGGGTTCAGGAGCTCGACCTCCGGGTGAAGGGTTATAATTTCGATTTTCATACCCACCAAAAACAAGCAAAAAATGGCCAGATCTACATCTTTTGTTATGATTTTGGCTACCTTCGACTGGCCTCTAATCAGTTGTTATTGGTCCAAGGATCTTGTTAACAATGACACCAACCCAACGACATACCTACACCGGCGCAAATGGGCGCAAGAGTTTATATGAACTCACAACCAGTTCTTCACACCAAGAATTAGTAGTTTTTGTACACGGCTTTATGGGCTTCATGGATTGGGGCGCCTGGCATTTGGTACGCGACTTTTTTACGAATGCTGGTTTTGATTTCTGTCGGTTCAATCTTTCTCACAATGGTGGCACACCTACAGAGCCAATTGATTTTCCCGATACCGAAGCTTTTGGTCAGAATACTTATTCAAAAGAACTTTTTGATATTTCGTCAGTACTAAATCATATAGAATCCTGGCACAGGACTTTCCAAAAAATCCATTTGATAGGACATTCCAGAGGTGGCGGAATGGTGCTTTTAGCTGCTCAGCAATGGCAACAAGTAAGCCCACTCGGGCAGGTGTGTACTTGGGCTGCCATCTGCGACATTGCCAGGCGTTTTCCGAATGGACAAGAACTCACGCAATGGCAAGAAACAGGCATTCGATTTGTAAAAAATGGTAGAACTCACCAAGAGCTTCCTCAAGCATTTGAACTTTATGCCGATTATGAAAGGAATAAAATGAAGCTTGATATCAAAGCTGCTGCCAAAGCAATTGGCAAACGTCTTCATATTTTTCACGGAGATCAGGATGCAGCTGTGCCAATTTCCGAAGCGTTTGAATTACGCGATGCGTCAGGTGCAGAGGTCAGTGCAATAATGGGGGCTGATCATGTTTTTGGAGCTGTGCATCCTTGGGATAAACAACAAATGCCTGCGCAATTGCGTGAGTTGTGCGAGAAGACTTTAGAGAATTTGTAAACAAAAAAGCCAGTATTTCTACTGGCTTTTTGTTTGGGGAGGAAGACGGGTCTCGAACCCGCGACCTTCGGAACCACAATCCGACGCTCTAACCAACTGAGCTACAACCTCCATTTTGGTGGGTGCAAATATACAAAATCTTCTTGATATTTAAAATGTGCTTTTAGAAAATGGCAATTAATCTATGCGTAATTTTGCAAGAAAATAACTCAAGACCATAGCTTATATGCAATCTCAAGATCTCTTTACAAGCGAATTATTGGCCCAAGCCATGAACTACGACGGCTACATGCAACTTTCAGAACTCCTCGTTACAGAAGAACGCACTAGCGGCCCTAACCAAAGTGCACCCTACATACACTTCACAAAGCTCAACTTTCAGCGCATGAAGCGCCTTAATAAAACGGTAGAAATACCTGCCCATCTTACTGAACTCTTGAAGCAAAAGTCTAACAACTGGAGGTGGATTACCATTACCGAACCATGGTGTGGTGATGCCGCACAGTGTGTGCCAGTAATTGAAAAATTAGCCTTAGCGGCTGGCGCCATAAAAACCTATTACATCTTGCGCGACGAGCACCTAGATGTCATGGATGCCTACCTCACCAATGGCGGTAGAGCTATCCCAAAATTGATTTGCCTAGATGAAAACGGTGCAGAAGTATTCACTTGGGGGCCAAGACCAGCTGTTATTCAAGAAGTCATGAACCAATTGAAAGCAGACGGTGTAACCGAGATTGCTGAAATCGTTGAGGCCATCCAAAAAGCATACAATGCCGACCATCAGGCCGGCATGTACACAGAATTTGAAACCCTTTTAAAAGGATTGTAATTTAAAATATAGCGCTTTAGAGTGTGCCGCGGTTTTCTTGCTCGCGCTCTATAGCTTCAAATAAAGCCTTAAAGTTGCCTTTTCCGAAAGACTGCGCACCTTTTCTTTGAATAATTTCAAAGAACATAGTTGGGCGGTCGACAACTGGCTTGGTGAAAAGTTGCAATAAGTAACCTTCGTCGTCGCGGTCAATTAAAATGCCATGAGATTTCAAGAGCTCGACGTCTTCGTCTATAGCTCCAACACGTTCGAGTAAGTCTTCGTAATACGTTTCAGGTACATATAAAAACTCTACTCCACGGTCGCGCATGGCAGATACAGTGGCAACAATATCGTTGGTTGCAACGGCGATATGCTGTACGCCAGGGCCGTTATAAAAATCGATATATTCCTCAATTTGCGATTTTTTCTTGCCCTCTGCAGGCTCGTTGATCGGGAATTTGATGCGGCCATTTCCGTTGGACATTACTTTGGACATAAGGGCCGTATACTCGGTAGAGATATCGTTGTCGTCGAAAGAAACAATTTGGGCAAAGCCCATCACCTTTCCGTAAAACTCAACCCAATCATTCATTTCGTTCCAACCGACATTTCCCACCATGTGGTCAATGAATTTGAGGCCAACAGGCTCTGGGTTGTAATGCGATTCCCATTTTTTATAGCCCGGCAAAAAGATGCCTTCGTAGTTGTGGCGCTCTACAAAAATATGGACGGTTTCACCATATGTGTATATTCCGGAGCGCACCACCCAACCATTCGCGTCTTCTTCGCGAGTGGGTTCCATGTAAGGCTTTGCACCTCTTTTGGTGGTTTCTTCAAAAGCCTTGGTGGCGTCTTCAACCCAAAGAGCAACTACTTTGACGCCGTCGCCATGTTTGTCGATGTGCGCATTGAGCTCGCCCCCTTCAGTTAATGGCGTAGTGAGTACCAAACGGATTTTATCTTGTTTGAGCACATAAGAAACGCGGTCTTTGACGCCGGTTTCTAAACCTGCATAGGCCTCGGATTGAAAACCAAATGCTGTTTTGTAATAATGGGCGCTTTGTTTGGCATTGCCGACATAAAGTTCGACGTAGTCGGTACCTAAAAGCGGAAGGAAGTCTTCGGCGTCGTGAAATATTTTTTCGAGACTGTAGTCGGTGTTTTGGATATCTTTTAAATTTTTGATCTCTGCCATGGTAATGATTTTGGTCAAAATTAGGGATTAATGCCGAGTTAGTGCTGCCAAGAGAACATGTAGTCTGGCAATTCCATCTCTAAAGCGCGTTTGGTGAGGGAGAGCGGCTTAAAGGTATCGACCATAACAGCCAATTCTTCAGTTTCTTTTTTGCCAATACTGCGCTCGTAGGCTCCTGGATGAGGGCCGTGCGGAATTCCTGCCGGATGCAAGGTAATCTGACCTTTTTCGATGTTATTTCGGCTCATGAAGTCTCCGTCTACGTAATACAATACCTCATCAGAATCGATGTTGGAGTGATTGTATGGTGCCGGAATGGAATCTGGATGGTAGTCGTAGAGGCGCGGTACGAAAGAACAGACAACAAACGCGGCTGTCTCGAAAGTTTGATGCACGGGAGGTGGTTGATGCACACGGCCAGTAATCGGTTCAAAATCGTGGATAGAAAAAGCATACGGATAGTTGTAGCCATCCCAACCTACGACATTAAACGGATGATGCGCATAAGTATAGTCGTAGAGTACATCTTGCTTTTTAATGCGAATCAGAAAGTCACCTTCTTTGTTATGTGTTTCGAGTTCGTGCGGTGGGCGGATGTCGCGCTCGCAATAAGGGGAATGTTCCAACAACTGACCAAACCAATTGCGGTAGCGCTTCGGTGTGTAGACCGGATGAAAAGACTGGATGATAAACAAGCGATTGTTTTCATCGTTGAATTCAAGTTGATAAATCATGCCGCGCGGAATAACGAGGTAGTCTCCGTAGGCAAAATCGATATTGCCCATTTGGGTGCGCAATTTGCCAGAGCCTTTGTGGATAAAAATGATTTCGTCGGCATCGGCATTCTTGTAGAAATAGTCTTTCATGCTCTCAGAAGGAGCAGCAAGCTCTAGATACACATCGGAATTGACCAAAACAGGAACTCTACTTTCTACATAGTCTGCAGCAGGCTTGAGGTCAAAACCTCTGAAACTGCGCATGAGCATGTTTTTTTGGATACCAATTTCGGGAGCAATATTTTTTTGTCCGCCAATTGACTTCACAACAGTCGGTGGCTGCACATGATAGAGCAAAGCAGACATGCCATCAAAGCCGATGGTGCCAAAAAGTTGCTCGTGATAAAGAGAGCCATCTGGCTGGCGAAAAACAGTGTGGCGCTTGTGCGGTATCTGTCCTAGTTTCTGATAAAAAGGCATGTTTCTTAGTTTTATAAGTTCAAAACTAATTCAAAAGCGCAAGAGAAGAAATGATTTTGGTCAGTTTTGTTACTTTTGTTGCAACATCAAAACAACTTTATGTCAAAAATATTGGTACTTGGTTCTTGTGGCCAAATTGGAACCGAACTCGTTTTAGCACTTCGTGCCAAATTTGGAAACACAGCAGTTGTTGCTGCCGACCTCCGAGATGAGTGCCCTATCATTCTCAATAATGGACCATATATCAAACTCGATGCCCTCGACAAAGAAAATGTGCGTGCATATATTATTGAACAAGACATCAAAGAAGTTTACTTATTAGCTGCACTACTATCTGCAACTGCCGAGAAAAACCCCGATTTCGCGTGGAAACTCAATATGGAAGGTTTGTTTACCATCCTTGACCTCGCCAAAGAAGGGCAGCTTCAAAAAATATTTTGGCCGAGCTCAATTGCCGTTTTCGGACCTACAACACCTGCTGACCAAACACCACAGCATACTGTTATGGAACCTACTACCGTTTATGGTATTTCCAAACAAGCCGGTGAGCGCTGGTGCGAATACTACCACAACAAATTTGGCGTCGATGTACGCAGTATCCGCTACCCTGGCCTTATCTCCTATAAAAGCTTGCCGGGTGGCGGCACCACTGATTACGCTGTCGATATTTTTTACAAAGCAAAAGCGGAAGGTAAATTCACTTGCTTTCTGAGTCAAGACACCATGCTGCCGATGATGTTTATGGACGACGCCATTCGCGCTACCATAGAACTCATGGAAGCACCAGCAGAACAAATCAAGATCAGATCGGCCTATAATTTAGCTGGCTGCAGCTTTACTCCTGCCGAATTGGCAAAAGAAATTCAAGTATTACAACCAAATTTTACAATAGACTACGCCCCAGATTTCCGTCAGGCCATTGCAGACAGCTGGCCCAATTCTATAGACGACAGCGCTGCCCAAAAGGACTGGAGTTGGAAAGCTCAATTTGACACCAAAGCCATGGTGAAAGTGATGCTCGAAAACGTTCAATAGATATTATCTATAGTCGATATAGATAAAAATATTTGTTTTGTTTAAACTTTTTCTTGTTTTGTTAAACAAATAATGTTTAACTTTAACTCGTAATTGTTAAACAAAACAACGCACTATGTCTACAATCGAATTCAATGAAGCATTAATTGGTCTAGAAAACAATCTGCAATCTTTTGCACTTTCATTTACAAGAAACCGAGAAGACGCAAGGGATTTAACCCAAGAAACCATGCTCAAAGCGATCACGTATCGCAACTATTACACGCCACAGACAAACTTTAAGGCGTGGGTTTTCACAATTATGCGTAACTTGTTCATCAATCAGTACCGCAGAAGAGTAAAATCGGGTGCCATTTTCGATCACAGCAAAGAAGTTTTCTTGATCGGTAACATCCATAGCCACGAAGACAGCGCAATAGAAAAGATTGGTGTAAAAGACATCAACAGACAAATTAACTTATTAGGAGAGGAGTACCAAACGCCTTTTGAAATGCATTTTCAAGGCTTCAAATACAAAGAGATCGCAGACAAACTAGGTATTCCGATCGGAACCGTGAAAAGCCGGATTTTCATCGCCAGAAAAAAACTGATGGAAGCGCTACCGGAATTCGCATTTTCGGCAAATTAATTTATGACAAAAAAAGTACACGTAATAGGCTCGGGTATTTCGAGCCTCTCCACCGCTTCATTTCTTGCAAAAGCAGGCTATGACGTCCAAATTTTTGAAAAAAACGCATCAATCGGAGGGCGCGCGCGTCAGTTCGAAACACAAGGTTTTACATTTGACATGGGCCCGTCTTGGTACTGGATGCCCGATGTCTTCGAAAAATTCTATCAGCAATTTGGCTACACCACTTCTGATTTTTACGAACTCAAACGCTTAGACCCATCTTATCGCGTTTATTGGCCGGATCTAACCTACACCAATGTGCCGGCCAACATGACAGCGCTCGAGGCGTGGTTTGAGTCCTTGGAGCCCGGCAGTGCCAAAAATCTTCAAGCTTTTTTAAAAGACGCCGCCTATAAATACAAAGTAGGCATGGAGGATCTCGTTTACAAACCAAGTTTGAGCCTCACTGAATTCATTGACAGCCGTGTGCTTGGTGGCTTGTTCAAAATGCATTTGTTTTCGTCCTTTTCTGCATTTATCAGAAAGTATTTCAAGCATCCAAAAATATTATCCCTTCTAGAATTTCCGGTGTTGTTTCTGGGAGCTATGCCCAACGAAACGCCCGCGCTTTATTCCTTAATGAACTACGCGGATATCCAGTTAGGTACATGGTATCCAATGAACGGCATGCACGAATTCATCAAAGCTTTTGCGCGCATCGCACAAGAACAAGGCGTCCAAATTCAGACCTCAGCCAATGTGGAGCGCATTGTTATTGAAAACGGAAAAGCGGTCGGAACCATCGTGAATGGAACCCTTCACCACGCTGACATCGTCATTTCTGGCGCAGACTACGCGCACACCGATCAAAAATTATTGCAAAAAGATGCCAACTATTCAGACGCTTACTGGGACAAACGCACCATGGCGCCTTCTAGCCTCTTGTTTTATGTAGGCGTCAATAAAAAACTCAACAATTTAGAGCACCACAACCTCTTTTTTGATGAATCGTTAACCGAACACGGCAAGACCATCTACAAAGACCCAAGTTGGCCTGAAAAACCGCTTTTTTACCTCAGTGCGCCATCCATGACCGACCCATCGGTTGCGCCCGAAGGTTCGGAAAACTTATTCTTTCTGATTCCTTTAGCCCCAGACCTCAAAGACGACGAAGCCACCCGTGACAAATACTTCGATATTTTAGTCAAAAGGCTCAAAGATTTAACCGGCAACGACATCAAAGACCATATCGTTTACAAAAAAAGTTTCTGTGTTTCCGATTTCAAAAGTGACTACAACGCTTTCAAAGGAAATGCCTACGGTTTAGCGAATACGCTGCTTCAGACTGCCATTCTCAAACCGCGAATGCAACACAAAAAAATCAAGAACCTATATTATACTGGGCAACTTACCGTACCAGGCCCAGGCGTTCCTCCCTCTATTGTTTCAGGAGAGGTTGTCGCCAAACACATCATTGCAAAGCACCACTAAACCCATACTATGAAAGCTTTATTCGACAACGTCTGCCAAGAAATGAGCGAGCTCACAACCAAAAGGTACAGCACTTCTTTTTCACTAGGCATCAGCTTTTTGCACAAAGATTTGCAAAAGCCTATTTATTCGATTTATGGTTTTGTGCGCTTTGCCGATGAAATTGTAGACACCTTCCATGGTTTTGACAAAGAAAAATTACTGGCAGACTTCAAAGCACAAACCTATGAAGCGATTGCAGCTGGTATTTCCCTCAACCCAATTTTGAATAGTTTTCAATGGGCGGTTAATAAATACCAAATTCCGATGGAACTCATCGACACCTTCCTCGATTCCATGGAAATGGACCTTCAAAAACAAACCTACGATCAAGGAAAATACGAAACTTACATTTTAGGATCTGCCGAAGTAGTGGGGCTCATGTGTTTGAAAGTTTTTGTCGAAGGCGATCAAACAGCCTACGAAGAGCTCAAACCCTACGCCATGAAATTAGGTGCGGCCTTCCAAAAAATCAATTTCTTGCGCGACCTCAAAGCAGATTACCAAGAACTCGGCCGCACATATTTTCCGGGTATCAACTTATCAGAATTCAATACTGCACTCAAAAAAGAAATTGAAGCAGATATCGCACTTGATTTCCAAAAAGGCTACGAAGGCATTTTGTTATTGCCGAGAAGTGCGCGTTTTGGTGTCTATATGGCTTACAAATATTATTTCAAGCTCTTTAATAAGATCAAGCAAACGCCAGCTGAAAACGTGCTCAATGAGCGCATTCGCATTCCAAATTACCGCAAAATGCGCATTTTACTCACCTCATATGTGCGCCATAACCTCAATTTGCTTTAATGGCCGAAGAATACGTTATATTAGTCAATAACGACGACGACGAAATTGGTCAGCTCGAAAAAATGGAGGCCCACAGAAGGGGCGAACTCCATCGCGCATTTTCTGTATTGATCTTTAATGCAGCCGGTGAACTCCTACTCCAACAGCGCGCCGCTCACAAATACCACTCTCCTATGCTCTGGACCAACGCTTGTTGCAGCCACCAACGCCCTGGAGAAACAACTTTAATGGCCGCCGAACGCAGACTACAAGAAGAAATGGGCATGTCAGCACAATTGAAAGCAGCCTTTCATTTCATTTACAAGGCCAAACTCGATCAAGGACTTACCGAACACGAGCTCGATCATGTCGTTTTTGGTTATTCTGATCAAGCACCTCAAATCAATACCGAAGAAGTAGCCGCCTATAAATGGATTGGCCTTTCAGAACTCCTTCAAGACCTAGAAAATAATCCACAAGACTACACCGCTTGGTTTCAAATTCTATTGAACCAGCATGTAGACGCAATTGCAAAAGCAGCAAATGAAAGTATGTAGAAGAGCGACCTTCAATGCGGCGCATCGCTTGTTCAGACCTGATTGGTCCGACGAAAAAAACAATGCCATTTTTGGCAAATGCAACAATCCTAACTTTCATGGTCACAACTACACTTTAGAAGTGTGGATAGACGGTGAAATTGACCCAGAAACAGGCTACCTCATCGACCTCAAGTTGGTCAAAGACCTCATCGGGTCAGAAGTTCAAGACCGTTTTGACCACCGAAATTTGAACTTAGATTGTCCTGAGTTCGCCAACTTGAACCCAACTGCTGAAAACATCGCGGTGGTTATTTGGAATCTACTCCGAGACAAACTAGATGCAAAATATGGCCTAAGTGTCAAGCTCTGGGAAACCCAAAACAACATCATTGAATACGACGGCAAATGAGTACTGCCCTTTTTTGGCACCGCCGCGACCTCAGAATAAGCGACAACGCCGGCCTCTATAAAGCACTGAAGCAAAGCGCTCAGGTTATTCCTGTTTTTGTTTTTGACAGCACCATTTTAGGTTTGCTACCTAAAAACGACCAGCGCGTTTTGTTTATCCATCAAGAAATCCAAAAATTAAAGGCAAGCTATCGCGCCTTGGGTTCCGATTTAGCAGTAACTTACGGTGATCCCAAAGCAGAAATTCTGAGCTTGGCCAAAAAGTTTGGGGTCAGTAGGGTTTATACCAACAGAGATTACGAACCCAATGCCATCGCCCGCGATCAATATCTTTTTGACCAGCTTCAAAAGGAGCAAATAGAATTTATTGGGGCAAAAGACCAAGTGATTTTCGAAAAAAATGAAATCACTAAAGACGACGGCCTTCCCTACACTATTTATACGCCTTATGCCCGCAAGTGGAAGGCCAAACTCACCGACTACCATTTCAAAGCATATCCGACAGAAAAATACTTTTCCAATTTACATGCGTTCCAAACTGAGCCTCTTATTTCACTTCAAGAAATGGGTTTTGAGCAGCAACACTTTCAGCCTTTTCCAGCGAGCGAAACACCAAGTGTAATCATTCAGAAATACCATGAGCAGCGCGATATACCAGCTGTATTAGGGACATCTCGACTGAGTTTGCACCTGCGTTTTGGTACAATTTCTATACGTTCATTAGCAAAAGAAGCCAAGGCGCTCAATGAAAAATACCTCAATGAACTCATTTGGCGCGACTTCTACCAAGCCATTTTGTTTCATTTTCCACAGACCGTTGGGCACGCCTTCAAACCAGCATACGACCGCATTATTTGGGAGAACAACGAAGCAGATTTTACTGCTTGGTGCGAGGGCAAAACGGGTTACCCGCTGGTAGACGCCGGTATGCGTGAGCTCAATGAAACAGGCTTTATGCACAACCGCGTCAGAATGGTGGTGGCGAGTTTTTTAACCAAACATTTACTCATCGACTGGCGCTGGGGAGAACGCTATTTTGCCGAAAAACTCCTCGACTTTGAACTCGCAAGCAATATTGGTGGCTGGCAATGGGCCGCAGGCTGCGGTTGTGACGCCGCACCATATTTTCGTGTGTTTAACCCCGAGGCCCAACAAAAGAAATTCGATCCAAAGTTTACATACATTAAAAAATGGGTGCCCGAATACGGAACACCAACCTACGCCCAGCCTATTGTCGACCACAAAATGGCACGCGAACGCGTCCTTTCTCGATTCAAAACCGCCTTACAACCATGAGCCAAGCCATTCAAATCGGGGACAACTGCCCTACGTTTAGTCTTCCTGATAGTCAGGGAAAGCAAATTCAAATTACCGATTACCTCGGACAAAGAATCTTAGTCCTCTTTTTTTATCCAAAAGACGACACACCAGGCTGCACTAAAGAGGCTTGTGCTTTTCGCGATGCGTACGCCGATTTTGTGGAGCTCGGTTGCGAAGTTTTTGGGATTTCATCTGATGCAGCGGCCGCCCATGAGGCTTTTCAACAAAAATACAAGTTGCCGTATCCATTGCTCTCAGATACACAAAAAAAGGTACGCCAACAATTTGGCGTACCTACTTCTTTATTTGGGCTCATTCCAGGTAGGGTAACGTATGTCGTTGACCTCAATGGAAAAGTAGCCGGTATTTTCAATTCTCAAACCAATCCGGTTGGGCACATCACTGAAGCCCTCAAGGTCGTTCGGAACTTACTTACTGCTTAACAAACTGAAGTTCTGCAGCTAATTTGATGTCGTCGCTTAAAACAACGTGACCAGCTTCTGTAACTGCGCTCCAAGTGAGGCCAAACTCACTTCTTTTGATGCTGCCAGAAAGTGTCATGCCAGCTTTGGTTTGTCCGTATGGGTCTACTGCAATACCTGCGTAATCAGCTTTCAATACAACTGGTTGTGTATGACCTTTGATTTCCATGTTGCCAGCAATTTCGAGGGTGTCGTCGCTGATTTTCTTTACAGATGTTGAAGTAAAAGTGAGTGACGGATGGTTTTCTGCATCAAAGAAATCTGCTGATTTCAAGTGGCCATCGCGGTCTGCTACGCCAGTATTGATTGATGCGATGTCTGCATTGAAGCTAAATTGAGCTGTGGTGAAATCATCTCCTTCTGTTGCTACATTGGCATCGAAGGTGCCAAAAGAACCACTAACATTAGAGATCATCATGTGGCGCACTTTGAAGCCTACTTCACTGTGCATTGTGTCTACTTTCCAAGTTGTTTCCATATTTTATCTTATTTTGAATTGGATGCAAAGTTAGGGCTCATTGGACACCCTTTTTCTTGACCTGCATCAAGACTTTTCGAAGCCGCTCAAAAAGTGTATTTTTGAACCATGAAGCACCTAGTTTTCCTCCTTCTCATGACGCCCGCTTTTACAGGATTTGCTCAACTCCTGAATAAAGACGTCAAAAGCAACTACCCCACGCGCTATTACTTTGAAAGCCAACGCATGGAAATGTTCCGTAGTTTGGTTTCTAATGATGCCTTTTTACCAACGCCTCTTGGGACGCGTGCAGATGAAATCGCACAAAAAGCTTGGTCGCATCAAATAGGCATTTGTATGGGTTTGTCCAAAAATTTCTACCTAGACGGTGCAGTTTCCTGGATGCAAAACGCAGAAGCGTATACCTTTACAGCACAAGATTCCGACTCCACTTTTGCCTACCAAACACGTTACCGCTACTTAGCACTTCCACTCCAGTTGAAAGTAACTTTTGGTGATAAAATTAAATTTTACAGCGGCTTAGGTCTCGTTCCTGCACTGTATCAAGGGTATCGGCAAGATCAACAATGGTCCAACCCTTTGGGCGCTAAATACGACGACCAAATCAAGGTCAACAATACCATGAATAGCTTTACACTTTCCTGGCTTTGCTCCGCTGGCTTTGAAGCAAACTTAGACAACGACTACTCGCTTCGAATAGGTGTACTCTACAGATCCCAACTGAATAATTCTTACAGCCCTTATGAAGACTACATTCATAAAAGTATGGGTTGGGGGCTCAATTTTGGTGTTTCTAAAAATCTTTAAATGCAACTACAAGACATTAGCCGCTTTTTAGAGGCGCACTACCCGCTTCAACTGCAAGAAAGCTACGACAACGCAGGGCTTATCTACGGGCGGCACAACCTTGAAATCACGGGGGCAATCATTTCGCTTGACGTTACAGAAGCCATTGTGGCCGAGGCCATCCAATCAAATTGCAATTTAATCATTGCGCATCACCCAATTGTTTTCAAAGGACTCAAGCGACTCAATGGCAAAAACTATGTTGAGCGCGTTGTTGAGCTTTGCATTCAAAATAACATAGCGCTTTACGCCATACACACCAACCTCGACAACCATTCAAGCGGGGTCAATGCCAAAATCGCAGCAAAGCTAGGCTTGCAAAATTGTCGGATACTAAGGCCGATGAGTGGTTTGTTACACAAACTTGAAGTGTATGTTCCCGAAACCCATTTTTTAAAAGTGGACCAAGCCATCCTCAATGCAGGTGCAGGGCAAATAGGCAATTATAAAGACTGTCATTTCAGGACTGCTGGCACAGGAACATTTACCCCGACCGGAAAAGCACAGCCGCATATCGGCAAAATTGACATCAGAGAAGAAGTTCAGGAGTTGAAACTAGAATATGTAGTGGAAAGCCACTTGCGCTCAGCCGTATTGAAAGCAATGGATGCAGCTCATCCGTATGAAGAAGTTGCTTACCACCTCCTCCCTACGCAAAATGTACACCAAGAGCGCGGTGCTGGGCTAGTTGGAACACTCGCTGAACCTATGGAAGCCGTTGCATTTTTGGCGCAAATCAAAGAAACATTCGGTTGTGGCTGCGTTAAACATACTGATATCGTTCAGCCCTTTATTCAAAAGGTTGCTTTGTGTGGAGGAGCCGGAAGCTTTTTACTCCCCGATGCAATTAGCGCTAAGGCAGACATATACATCTCTTCGGACTTCAAATACCACGAATTCTTTGACGCCGACGGCCACCTAGTTATAGCCGATATCGGACACTACGAAAGCGAGCAATTCACAAGTGAACTTTTAGCTGAACAACTTACAGAAAATTTTCCTAACTTTGCGGTCCGTTTAACTAAGTTGAATACGAATCCCGTTAACTATCTATAGCACATGGCAGCAGCAACCAAAAAAGAAGGTACCATCGCAGAAAAATTGGATGCGCTTTTTGAACTCCAGAAAATCGACTCTGAAATCGACCGCATTCGCACCATCCGTGGTGAACTTCCATTAGAAGTGCAAAGTCTAGAAGACGAAATCATTGGACTCAACACACGCGTCTCTAAAATCAACGACGAAATCAAAGAAATCGAAACCGAAATCTCTGATCGCAAAATCGCCGTTAAAGAAGCCGAAGGCGCAATTACCAAATACAAAGAGCAACAAAACAACGTGCGCAACAACCGCGAGTTTGAATCTCTTTCTAAAGAAATCGAATTCCAAGAACTCGAAATCAAACTTCACGACAAAAAATCAAAAGAGGCCAAATACAAAATTGACCTCAAAAAAGAAACACTTGCAGAGGCAGTTGAGCGCGTTGAAATGAAACAAGGCGACCTCGACAGCAAAAAAGCTGAACTAGAAGCTATCATTAGCGAAACACAGAAAGATGAAGAAAAACTCATCAAAGCATCTGATGCCGCCAAGAAAAACATCGATAGCCGTTTGGTTTTTGCTTATGAGCGCTTGCGCACTAACGCCAAAAACGGCCTAGCTGTAGTTCAAGTTATTCGTGCCTCAGAAACGCAAGAAAAGAAAGGTAATTCTTGTGGAGGCTGTTTCAACAAAATTCCACCTCAGCGTCAGCTTGATATCGTTACCAAAAAGAAAATCATTGTTTGTGAGCACTGCGGACGCATTCTTGTACCGCAAGAAACCACAGAAATCTAAGATTCTATCTTTAATATCATAAAAAACGCTCCTCAAGGGAGCGTTTTTTGTTTCATTCAGTTTTGTATTTTCTTTAATTCAATTTGAATTGGATGTCCATCTTGGCCAACTCTTTAAACAGCTGACTAGAAGGCTGCACCTTAACACTTCTAGATGGCAGCGATACTTCTATGCCATCTAAGGGGTCAAAGACCGTAAAGTGCAGCTGACACGCCCCTGGATTGGCTTCAAAGAGGTCGTGGAGTTGCTCAATAACGATTTGATCAAGTTGTTTGGCGGTAAAGCGCAATTTGAGCATTTTGGCGCGTTTGTCTCGGAGTTCTTGAAGCAACTCAATGTGATGAACTACAAATTCAGGGTATTGTCTGAAGCGCGGCACTTCAATGCGCCCTTTAATGGCAACAAAAGTGCCGGGTTCCATAAAATGCTTGAATTTCAAATAAGATTCATTGAATAAATTCAGCTTGAAAGCCTCTTGGTAATCTTCAATAACCAATGAACCAAATGCATCTCCGCGTTTGGTAATGCGGTGCTCTGCAGTGGTAATGATGGCGGCAATGAGGAGGTCTCGGCCCATAAAGGCCGCTGGATCGTTGAGCATGGCTACCGTACCTGTACAAAATGAAGAGATTTCTACTTTGTAGTCGTCTAGTGGATGGCCAGAAATAAAGATGCCTACTACTTCTTTTTCTCGATTGAGCTTATAAATAGCCGGCCATTCTTCAGCGCGCGGTATAGTTGGCGCAGGCATGGTGGTTCCGGTTGCCTCTCCAAACATGTTGTGTTGAGAAGATTGCGCTTGCTCTTGTACGCTCGCTCCAAAGCGAATGGCTGCATCTAAAAAAGTGCGGCCATTGGCATCGGCTACAAAATATTGTGCGCGGTGGGTATCTTTAAATGAATCGAAACCACCGGCATAAACCAAGCTTTCAAAAGAACGCCTATTGCAAAGGCGTAGATTAATGCGCTTAGTGACATCAAAAATGGATACGAACGGGCCATTGTTTTTCCTTTCTTCTAGAATAGCCTCTACTGGCCCACTACCCATTCCACGAATGGCACCCAGACCAAAGCGAATGGCCCCTGATGTATTGACGGCGAAAGTAAAGCCTGACTCGTTGATGTCTGGACCTAACACTTCTATGCCCATACGGCGGCATTCTTCCATAAAAAAGGAAACCTGCTTGATATCAGACATGTTGTTGCTGAGTACCGAAGCCATGTATTCGGCCGGATAATTGGCTTTTAAGAAAGCAGTTTGATACGCCACCCAAGCATAGCAGGTGGAGTGTGATTTGTTGAACGCATAGGAAGCGAATGCTTCCCAGTCTTTCCAGACTTTTTCTAAGGTAGGCGCAGGGTGGCCTTTTGCCGATGCACGTTCAATGAAGGTTGGTTTCATTTTGTCGAGAACCTTGCGGTCTTTCTTACCCATGGCCTTGCGCAGGGTATCGGCCTCACCTTTGGTGAAATCAGCAAGCTTTTGAGACAAAAGCATGACCTGTTCTTGATAAACCGTAATGCCGTAGGTTTCGTTGAGGTATTCTTCACAGTCGGGTAAGTCATAGACGATGGGTTCATCGCCGTGCTTGCGCTTGCAATAGGATGGTATGTATTCCATTGGACCCGGTCTGTAAAGCGCGTTCATGGCAATGAGATCAGCAAAAACAGTGGGCTTCAACTCCTTAAGGTGTTTTTGCATTCCGGGCGATTCATACTGGAATATCCCAACGGTTTCGCCGCGCTGAAAAAGGGCATAGGTGGCTTCGTCGTCTATAGGAAATTCATCGGGGTCGAGCTCTATACCGCGGTTCTCTTTAACCAAACGAACTGCGTCTTTGATGAGCGTAAGGGTTTTGAGGCCTAAGAAATCCATTTTGAGCAAACCTGCGGATTCCGCCACCGAGTTGTCGTATTGGGTACAGACCATGTCGGAATCTTTGGCAGTGGCAACGGGCACAAAGTTGGTGAGGTCGTCGGGTGTGATGATGACGCCACAAGCATGGATACCGGTATTGCGCACTGAACCTTCGATTTCCATCGCTTTTTGCAGCACTTGCGCTTGGAGGTCGATGCCTTGGTAAATGCGGCGGAGTTCTTTGGCATTGGTTACAGCCTCTTGATTGCGGAGTTTGTCGATGAGTTCAGACTCAGTAAGTGTAAAGAGTTTGCGCAAAGATAAATCCGGAATGAGTTTCGCCAAGCGATCCGCCTCGGGCAAAGGAAGGTTCATGACCCTTGAGGTATCGCGAATGGCCGATTTGGCAGCCATGGTACCGTAAGTAATGATTTGGGCCACTTGATTGGCACCGTACTTATTGATGACGTAGTCGATGACACGGCCACGACCTTCGTCGTCGAAGTCGATATCGATATCAGGCATGGAGACGCGGTCAGGGTTGAGGAAGCGCTCAAAGAGGAGGTCGTACTTGATAGGGTCTACGTTAGTGATGCCGATGCAGTAAGCTACAGCCGAACCTGCAGCTGAACCCCTACCCGGCCCGACGGATACGCCCATTTTGCGAGCGGCATTACAGAAATCTTGGACAATTAAGAAATAGCCTGGATAGCCTGTTTTTTCGATAGTGGCCAACTCGAAATCGATGCGTTCTGTGATTTCGTCGGTGAGTGTTGTGTAGCGCTTTTTGGCGCCTTCATAAGTAAGGTATCGCAAAAAGGCGTTTTCTCCACGCTTTCCACCGTCAAGGCTATCCTGTGCATCGACAAACTCAGACGGGATATCAAAAGCTGGAAGAAGTACTTCACGGGCCAAACCATAGGGCTCACACTTTCCAATGATTTCAGCTATATTGGCAATTGCATCTGGTACATCAGAAAAAAGCGCCAGCATTTCTTGGGTGCTGCGCATGTAATAAGAATCGTTCTCTAGGCCATAGCGAAAACCACGGCCGCGGCCTTTGGGAGTTTCTACCAACTCGTTGTCCTTGACGCACAACAAAACATCGTGGGCAACGGCATCTTTTTGTTCGACGTAGTACGTATTGTTGGTGGCGATGAGCTTCACCTCGTGCTTCTGGGCGAGGTCTTGGAGCAACGGATTGAGTCTTTCTTCTACTTCTAAACCGTGACGACCAATTTCAATGTAGAAGTCTGATCCAAATTGCTCTTTCCACCAAAGCAATGCTTCCTCAGCCTGTCGCTCTCCAACATTGAGTAATAAACTTGGAATTTCTCCGTATATGTTTCCGCTCAGTATAATGAGCTCTTCTTTGTATTTTGACAAGACTTCTTTGTCGATGCGCGGCACGTAATACATGCCCTGCGTATAGGCAATAGAGGCGAGTTTGATCAGGTTTTGATACCCGCTTTTATTCTTGGCCAAACAAACAATTTGGTAACCGTTGTCTTTGACAGTTTTATCTTGGTGATTGCGACACACATTGAATTCGCAACCAATTATTGGAAGTATCTCTTGTCCATCGAATGCTTCTCCCTTTTCTTCGGCTTCAGCCCGAGCTGCTTTGATTTTTGCATTATGCGCAGCGGCCATTTTTTCGAACTGAAAAGCGGCCATCATGTTGCCGGTATCGGTGAGTGCAACTGCAGGTTGCCCCAAGGCAACCGCTTTTTGAATGAGTGCGCCTACCTCAGCGGTAGATTGCAAAATGGAGTACTGGGTATGGTTGTGTAAGTGCGCAAAAACCAAACCTGTGGTATCTAAATCTTGAATTGGCTTAGAAACGGGTGGGCTTTGCGCTGGCTTTTTAGCAGCTCGAATTTTGTCACTTTCAGCTTTTAAATTGACATGCTGAAGACCGATTTTTTGAATGGGTTCCGGATTGAGCGTCTGAAAGGACTCAAAATAGCCCGGCTCTTGTAGGATTTCTTCTAACGTGTAATGCTCTTTGCGCAGTAATTCTAAAAAGCAACGCGTTGTTGCCTCGACATCGGCGGTGGCATTATGTGCCTCATTGAATGGTTCTCCAAATAAATGCTGGTGTATTTCGGTGAGGGTAGGCAATTTGAATTTGCCACCACGGCCTCCTGGAATCTGACAAAGCAAAGCACTGCGCTCCGTACAGGTGTCGAGCACAGGCTTAACGAGTGGGGTTTCCTGACCCAAACGAACAAACTCGCAACCCATTACATTGACATCGAATTTGAGGTTGTGACCCACCATAAAGTTGGCTTTTTGGAGGTCTTTTTGAAAGAGTTCGAGAACAGCTTGGAGTTCTTCACCTACAGCATTCGCTAATTCTGTGGAAATACCGTGTACGCGCTCAGACTCGAATGGAATATTGAAACCATCTGGACGAATAATGAAATCTTTTTGAGAAACGAGCTCACCGGCTTCGTCGTGGAGTTGCCACGCGAGCTGAACCACTCGCGGCCAGTTGTCTGTAGCGGTAATGGGCGCGTTGAAATCGCGCGGAAGGCCGGTGGTTTCGGTATCAAAAACAAGGTACATGACTGCAGTAAAAAGGGAACTTTAAATTTAGGGATTTCTGCTGCAGCACCCTTCAATTGTTGAAAACTATTGTGTGGCTTTTTCCCAATAATCATTGAGGAGCACCACTAATTTGCGCGCGATATTGTTCTGGTAACGCTTGGTGCGGTAGCCTCCCACCCAATTAACGCCGCGAATGGCATTGGTTAAAAATATTTCGTCGGCTGCGAGTAAATGCTGCGGGAGCAAAGCACTTTCGTAAACCTTAATGCCATTTGCCAAAGCTAAATTTATGATTTGCATCCGCATGGTACCTGCCAAGCAACCTTCTTCGAGGCCAGGTGTGTACAGCACGCCATTGCTAATGATGAATACATTGCAAGATGAAGATTCGAGGATCTGGCCACGGTAATCAGTTAGGAACATATCGTCTAGACTTTTTGATTTGGCATCAAGCGCGGCCATGACATAAGGCAAACCCATTTTGGTTTTGAAATTAGACAAGAGATTTTTTTGGAGTTTCATCTCATGATAAATGTCGAGTTCCAGACCGCGCGCATTGAGTTCAAAATGATTGACCTCATACGGATAAACCTCAATATAGTAAGTGGCATCGTTGGCATCTGGTAAATAAGCGCCACCACTAATGCGGTCTAGCGACAAACGGCAGCGTCCGCCTTCGGTGATGCCAGATTGTGCACAAAGTTCCAAAATTTTAGACTCAAAAAAAGCAGTTGTATAACTTGCAGAAGGGCGCATATGTATAGCGCGAGCACCAGCAAGTAAACGCAAAATGTGATTTTCGAGATTGAGTGGTTGGCCGTTGATGATGCGGATGCTTTCAAACACGCCATCGCCATAGAGGTGAGCGCGATTGCCCGGCAAGATGGTGGGTGCATCTCCGGCTAATATGGATCCGTTATTGTTAACGTAAAGCATTGGCAACAAAACTTCTAATGGAACAAAGATGCAAAAAATTGAGCATAGCCCGGTATAAAAAATAATACAAACAAAATACCTACAAGAGCCCCTGAAATATGGGCGTCATGCGCAATACCCGTATTGCCTTTTCGAAAAGCGTAATATTCAATCAATAAGTAAACTGGACCAAAAATGTAAGCTGGGATAGGAATCGGGATGAACATGAGCATAAGGCCCTGGGTAGGATGCGCAGCAATAAATGCAAAAAGCACGGCAGTAACTGCGCCAGAAGCACCTAGACTGCGATAACCCTGCTGATCTTGATGTTTGTAATATGAATAAAGCGTGGCAAATAAGCCTCCCATGAGATACAGCGCAAAGAAATAATAAACCCCTTTGATTGGACCAAAAAGCAAGCTGTATTCTTGAAAAAGATAGTCACCAATAAAATAGAGCGTCATCATGTTGAAAATCAAATGCGACCAATCTAAATGCACAGCCATATGCGTAAAAAAGCGAGGCCACTCCCCGTTATGCTTGATGCGATATGGATTAAAAAGCATGCGATCGAGAAAGGCAGGATTTTGAAAACCTTGCCAAGAAATAACTGCGGTGAATAATATGAGGCCTATAACCATGGTTGAATACAAAGTTTTAAGTACATTCAACGAAAATAAGCATAATATGAAGGCGTCCATTCGTTTGCTGTCCGCGATCATTACATTAAGCGCTTTCTTTTTGAGTTGTGCACCCACCAAAACTACATCTGCGAAAAAAGACTTCTTGTCTAGCAAAAGCCTTTCTGCCTCAAAAAAAATGAAGCTACTGCTTGAAAACGGGCACCCAACACTGCCTTTAACTACAGCGGAACGCAAAAAACTCTACAATTCCTATCAGTTAAAAGGATTTCAACCCTTCTTCAATCGAACAAGTACCAGCGAGCAAATCAAAAATAATTGGACGCGCACCTTAACAAAAGCGGCTCATTTTGGCTTGCCCTCATCGAGATTAATTTCATTCAAGGAAGGCCATCCACTGATTCAAGAACTTTTGATTTATTATCAAATTAGCACCACTCTTCATGACCTCGACAGTGGGTTTATTGATTTTCAATACCGAAAATTCAAACCGAAAAAATGCTCGTCTTTTCCGTCGAATTGGCTTACCAGTAAGCAAAATACGGATTCAATTCTCTTGGCGCGTGGCCCTGCGGATACCAACTATCATTATTTTGCACAACACCTTTACCATTTTTGCGATACTGCAAAACTCGATACCCTTTCTTACCAACTAACTACAGAAAAAGACAATAAATTACAGGCGTGGGAACAACTTCAAAAAGCGCTCATTGGACTCGGTTATTGCGATGAAAGCACCGATAGTTTAGGTCTCAGGGCTGCCTTAAAGTTGTATCAAAAAAAACAAGGGCTCAATGCCGACGGGCGCATTGGTTCGGCAACCGTTCTGTCATTTGCACAATCAAAACAAGATCAATTATACCAAGCACAAATTTCACTCGACCGACTCCGACAGGCTGCCCAAAAACCAACAACCTTTGTTGGCATAAACCTTCCCTCCTTCAGCTTGCAATTTGTTGCCGACGACACACTCCGTGCACAGCGGCGCATCATCATAGGTAAAATGGACCACCCTACCCCTGAATTGGTTTCGAGAATATATCAAATTGTTGCATTGCCCTATTGGCGTGTCCCGAGTTCTATCGCGAGAAAAGAAATTTTGCCGGCACTCAAACGCAATTCGGGCTACCTCCAAAAAGAACACATGCGCATTTATGGCGCTGGAAAGAAAGAGATTGATCCGCAAAACGTCAAATGGAAAAAAATCAAAAACAATACATTTCCCTACCAGATTGAACAAGATCCTGGGCCTTGGAATAGCTTGGGCCTAATCAAATTTGAATTTGCCAATCAATTTTCTGTCTACGTCCACGATACCCCAAATAGGTATCTTTTTGGGCAAAATTTCCGCAGCTTCTCGCATGGCTGTATGCGTGCTGACGACCCTATTGAACTAGGTAAACTGATGCTAACCTACGATAAAAAAGGTGATAAAATCAATAAAGTCAATGCCGACTCATTGCAAGTTTTGATTGACCAAAAAATTCATCAGAGGATACCTTTACTTCAGCATATTCCAATTTTTATCATGTATCATACAGTTACTTCAGATAGAGATGGTTTGTATTTTCATTTAGACCTTTATCAAAGAGAACAAGACTTAATTGCATTGTTTCGTTCGGGAAATAATGGCTAATTTTACCAAAAATTTTGACCATGCTCGTTTCCCCATCTGTACTTTCCTGTGATTTCGGCAATATCCAACGCGATACCCAAATGCTCCACAACTCCAGCGCAGATTGGCTGCATATCGATGTCATGGATGGCGTTTTTGTACCCAATATTTCTTTCGGTTTTCCGGTTTTACAAGCCATCAGAAAACACACCGATAAAATACTTGATGTGCACCTCATGATTGCAAATCCTGATGCCTACTTAGAAGAGTTCAAAAAAGCGGGTGCCGACATCCTTACAGTACATTACGAAGTCTGCCCTCACTTGCACCGCACCATTGGCCGCATTCAAGAATTAGGCATGAAAGCGGGCGTTGCCCTCAACCCTCACACACCAATTGAAGTACTGTCTGAGGTAGCGCCTATGCTAGATTTAGTACTCATCATGAGTGTCAACCCAGGTTTCGGAGGTCAAAAATTTATTGCGGCTGCCAACGACAAAGTCGCACGCCTCAAATCCCTGCGTCAAAGTACCAATTCGCATTTTTTAATTGAAGTAGATGGTGGTGTAAATTTAGAAACGGGTGCACAACTCGCACAAGCTGGCGCAGATGCTTTGGTTGCCGGCAGTTTTGTTTTTGGCGCAAGCGATCCTGTTGCTACAATTGCTGCTTTAAAAAGCCTCTAATTACGTAACTAAACTGCAATTTGGACGTTAAACGCCACATGAAGCACCTTATTGCTTTTTTCCTAGTTTCTTTCTTGCTTTTTCCGTTGGTTGGTCTGACGCAAGGCCTAGTGCAAAAAGAACAAGTTGCCGCTAAACTTTTAAACGAACTTCGTTCGAGCACAGACGACGACCAAACCCTTCGCATTCATACCGAATTTAAAAAAGCGATGTCTGAACTCGTACGCACCAAAGATTTCTTTGATACACCGCTTCAGGCCCTCAAAATTGCAGACATCAAAAGCAATGACCAAAACGTTCGGCTTCTGACCTGGAACGTCGAGTTTTCAGACCTCTCCTATACCTATGGCGGCTATGTATTGCGAAAAGAAGAAGGCCGTGATCGCGTTTCTGTTTTTGAACTCAGTGACATCCTCGATCCGTATAGTACCAAACCAGAAAACGTGATTGACCACAAAAACTGGTATGGCGCTGTTTATTACAAAATCATAGATTTTTCCTTTCAAGGTAAAACACAGTACCTTTTATTCGGCTATGACGGAGGCACCACCATGAGTAATTATAAGGTCCTGGATATCCTGAGCTTCGCTGGGCAAAGCGCTAAATTTGGCAGTCCGGTATTCAAAGATGCAAAGGGCATCAAAAAACGCGTCGTCTTTGAATATTCCAATATGGCCAGCATGTCTTTGGAGTTTGAACCCAAGCGTGCACGCATTGTTTTTGATCATCTCTCGCCAGAAGCCCCAGCGCTAGAAGGCGTTGCCTCGTATTACTTTCCAGATATGTCTTATGATGCTTATGTCTACGACTACGACCGTGAAATTTGGAATCTAGAGTCAGATGTAGTTGCCACCAACCCCGAAGATGTAGGCGAGCGTTTTTATTATGCACTCAACACCAAATCAGGCCAAGTAGAAAAGAACCGTATGCGCGCCGACTGGATGAACCCCTCAGATCAGCAAAATCCGGAAAACGGCACGCACATAGCCACACTTCCAACCCCAGAAAACAACCAAGAATTGGCACAACTCAAAACGCATAAAAAACGTTTCAAGTTGTTCAGAAAACCTACTAACCCTGAATCTTTACAAGAATAAGCCCTATGCAACTCGGAAAAATTAACAAACTTACTATTAAGCGCTTTGCACCTCCAGGAGCTTATCTGATTGACCTTCAAGAAAACGAAGTGTTGCTACCCAATAAATACCTCACTCCAGATATGGAAGAAGGAACTGAAGTAGAAGTTTTTGTAATGAAGGATTCTTCTGAAAGATTGGTTTGTGTTACGGAGAAACCTTATATCTTACTTGGAGACTGCGTTTATCTGGATGTTGTGGAGGTCAATCCGTTCGGTGCTTTCGTCGATTGGGGTTTAGATAAAGATTTATTTGTTCCGTTTGCCGAACAACGCACCCGTTTAGAAATTGGCGACCGCTATTTATTTACGTTGCTTTACGATTTTGAAACCGACCGCCTCTTCGGGAGCATGAAGATCAAAAAAGTATTGATCCCTTGCACCGACCTCAGTATGGAAGGTCAAGAAGTCGATTTGTTAATATGCGACGAAGGTAAACTTGGCCGCAATGTCATTGTCAACAAACGCTATGAAGGACTTATTTTTAAGGATCAACAAAACCAACCTTTACAGCGCGAACAAGAATGCAAAGGATATATAGCTAAAGTGCGCGAAGACGGTAAATTAGATATTCGTTTGGAAGTACCCAACGATAGCCGCTACGACGCAGCCGAACAAAAAATTCTCGATACACTGACGGCTCAAGAAGGATTTCTTGCCCTTACAGACAAGAGTGATCCAGACGAAGTGCGCGCCGTACTAGGCCTCAGTAAAAAAACCTTTAAGCAAGCAATTGGCAAGTTGTACAAACACCGTCGAATTGCTTTAGAAGCCGACGGCATTCGCTCCTTAAACAACCCTAGAGTTTAGCGGCCGTCGCCATCTAAGATATTGCCTAAGCCTCCGAGAATGCCTCCTTCTTCTTTGCGGGTAGTAGTTCCGTAAGCTAAAATTCTGGCGGCTAATCTAGAAATCGGCAAACTTTGCAGCCATACTTTTCCTGGGCCTTTGAGCGTAGCAAAAAACAAGCCCTCACCTCCAAAAACAGTATTTTTGATACCTCCAACAAATTGGATGTCGTAATCGACGTCTTGGGTATAAGCGACAATACAACCGGTATCTACGCGCAATACTTCTCCAGGCATAAGGGTTCTTTCGGTAATGTATCCGCCCGCATGACAAAAAGCAAGGCCATCGCCTTCTAATTTTTGCATGATGAAACCTTCACCTCCAAAAAGGCCCGTACCTAACTTCCGCTGAAATTCAATACCTACACTCACACCTTTCGCCGCGCACAAAAACGCATCTTTTTGACATACAATTTTACCGTTGTATTGCAATAAATCAAAAGCGATGATCTTGCCCGGATACGGTGATGCAAATGCTACGCGTGCCTTTCCAAAGCCTTGATTGGTAAAAGCGGTCATGAATAGGCTTTCGCCGGTTAGTAAACGTTTTCCAGCACTGAAGAGCTTACCCATAAAACCAGTTTGAGCCGAACCATCTCCAAAAATAGTTTGCATTTCGATGGCTTGATCCATGTACATAAATGCACCCGCTTCGGCAATTGCGGTTTCTTGTGGGTCGAGCTCAATTTCGATGAGCTGCATTTCTTCTCCTTTGATGAAGTAGTCGATTTCGTGGTTGTTGCGCATATTTTTTTCTTGTAAAATTAGCAACAAAGTAGTTGCCGAGGATTGCTTAACTTTGTCAAATGGAAACAGCACAAAAAATTGCGGTTATCGGTGGAGGCAGTTGGGCCACAGCTTTAGTCAAAATTCTTTGCACAAATTACGCGCAGGTACATTGGTGGATGCGCAGCGAAGAAGCAATTGCCCATATTGAGCAGTTTGGACACAATCCAAAATACTTGCAGTCCGTCTCTTTTGACACCAACCAATTGGTCTTGAGTTCAAATTTAGAACAAACGTTAAACGCTGTGGACTGGGTCGTAATTGCAACACCTGCCGCTTTTCTCGAAGAAGCTTTTGCCGGAATTAACGAAGCTCATTTTGCCAACAAAGTGGTATTCTCAGCAGTAAAAGGTATTATCCCTTCCTACAACGCCATTCCAGCGCGGTTTATCCACAAAAGTTTTGGCGTGCCTTACGACCACATCGGTATCATTTCAGGGCCTTGTCATGCCGAAGAAGTAGCTATGGAAAGACTCTCATACCTTACTTTAGCGTGTTCGAACACCACTTATGCCCAACAAATGGCTAACTCTTTAAGCTGTCGGTACATCAAAACCACCACCAGCGACGACCTCTTCGGTACTGAATTTTCCGCGGTCCTTAAAAATGTCTACGCTTTAGCAGCAGGTATTTGCCACGGATTGGGTTACGGCGATAACTTTCAAGCGGTTTTGGTTTCCAATGCCATTCAAGAAATTGAACGCTTCATCGATGTGATACATCCAGTACACCGCGACACCAAAACCAGTGCTTACCTCGGCGACCTGCTTGTTACTGCTTATTCCAACTTTTCGCGCAACAGAACATTTGGCTTCATGATTGGGAAAGGTTATTCCGTAAAAAGCGCCCAACTCGAAATGAATATGGTAGCAGAAGGCTATTACGCCACCAAAAGCTTACATGAAATCAATCAAAAATTTGGGGTAGATATGCCCATCCTAAGTGCGGTTTATCATATCATTTATGAAAAAATTTCGCCTGCAATTGAAATGAAACTTTTAGCTGAAAAACTTGCCTAACATGAAGGTTTTTAAATTTGGAGGTGCCTCTGTCAAGGACGCAGCTGCTGTCAAAAACGTGAGCGCTATCCTAGCGCGTTTTCCTAACCAAAAATTAGTGGTCGTTGTATCGGCAATGGGCAAAACTACCAATAAACTCGAAGAACTCATCGAGGCCTTGTACGCTCAGGATCATCGTATTTACGCCGGGCTTCTAGATGATATCAAAGCGTATCACTACGAAATAGCTGCCGGTTTATTCGCCGAAAAACATTTCCATATTTACAAAGAGCTCGAAGATATTTTTGAGCATTTGTCACAATTGTTTTTCAAACCATTAGCCGACAATCGTTCATTTCAATACGATCAAATTATTGCATTTGGCGAACTCATTTCGAGTAAAATGTTGGCGGCCTTTCTCAAAGACCAAGGCTACAGCGCAACATGGCTAGATGCCAAATCAATTATTCGCACCGACAACCAATATCAAGAGGCGCAGGTAGACTGGTCTAAGACCAAAGAATTGTGCGCACAAAAAGTATTGCCGTTATTGCATAGCACAGCAATCGCCATTACACAAGGATTCATCGGGCACACTTCCGAAGGCTTCACTACTACACTAGGTAGAGAAGGCTCCGATTACAGCGCAGGCATCCTCGCCTACTGCTGCGAGGCAGAGAGTGTCACTATTTGGAAAGATGTACCGGGTATGCTCAATGCCGATCCTAAATATTTTGAAAAAACCCAATTGCTCTCCCAAATTTCTTTCAAAGAAGCAATTGAGTTGTCTTATTATGGCGCAAGCGTAATCCATCCCAAAACCGTACAACCACTTCAACAAAAAAATATCCCGTTGTATGTGCGTTCGTTTGTAGATCCAGAAGCACCCGGCACCACCATTTCTGCCAATGCGGAGCGAGATGCTCAAATTCCGTCTTACATTGTCAAATTCAATCAAGTGCTCGTAACTTTTAGCACTAAGGATTTTTCATTTATTGCCGAAAAACAACTTTCTGAAATTTTTGCTGCTCTTGCAAAAATGCAAGCGCACATTAATGTCATGCAAAATTCAGCGCTCAACTTTTCGGTGCTGCTAGATCGTAAGAAAATAGATGTTGACCAATTGCAAAAGCTACTTGGTGATACATACCACATGCGTTACAACGAAAACCTAGAACTCGTCACCATTCGTCATTACAACGAAGCTATACTTGCCGAAATGTGCCGAAATAAAACCAGTTTGGTAAGTCAGCAAACACGCACCACTGCCCGCTTGGTTTTACAACCAAAACAAGACGGACTTATTTAGATTGATTCAAAATACCACTTTTGTGGTATATAAAAATTCGATAATCGGTCATATATTTGCATATGTCTCAGACACTCGATTCTATTTCGTTGCATCAGCTCGTAGAAATTTCTGCCATCGCAAGTTCGGCAATTGCCCCAAAACTTTCTGAAATGGGCCTCACCAAAGGGCAAAAAATCAAAGCCATCTTTAAAGCACCCTTCGGAGACCCTATCGCCTATGAAATCAATGGCAATATCATATCGATGCGCAAAGAAGAGGCCATGCAAGTAGAAGTCCAAATGGCTTAAAGCAAATTTCTTTAGCTTTGTAAGTCATGAAAATCGCACTACTCGGCAATCCCAATACTGGCAAGAGCACAGTTTTCAATATGCTCACGGGTTTGCGCCAGCAAGTAGGTAATTTCCCCGGCGTAACTGTCGATAAAAAGCAAGGCAGCGTCAAAACGCCCAAACACACCCAACAACTTCTTGATTTTCCGGGCACCTACAGCATATTTGCGCGCGCTCTAGACGAACAAGTTGTGCAGGACGTCCTGACCAACAAACAACACCCAGACTTTCCGGATGCCGTTATTTATGTTGCTGACGCCGCGAATTTAGAACGAAACCTCTTGTTTTTTAGTCAGTTATACGACTTAGGTTTTCCTATACTTTTAGTACTCAATATGTGGGATCGCGCACAACGCAAAGGCCTACGCATAAATGTTGAACTTCTTCAAAAACAGTTTCCTGCAGCGGCAATTGTTACCGCAAACGCTAGGGTTGCCATAGGTAAAGACCGCATTCTTCAAGCGCTTGATGCGCTTCCTAGCCAAGATAGAACCGCCTTTCATGACCTCGACCTCTCTGTGCTACTAACGGACAGCGCACAAACTGAAAACACCAACGCGCGTCTCGATAAATTGCGCAACCTAGGCCTTGTCCAAAGCGCGTCAACAACTACCGTAAATAACTCCATGCGCCTAGATCGGATTTTGACACACCGCATCTACGGCTACCTTATTTTTACAGCCGTCTTACTGGTCATCTTTCAATTTATATTCAGTTTTGCGAGTATCCCCATGGATTTCATCGATGCACAGTTTGTACGTCTTAGTGCTTGGGTTGCGGACAGCCTTCCAGAAGGCCTGCTCAGCAAACTCATCTCTCAAGGACTCATTCCCGGCATAGGCGGCGTATTCGTTTTTGTGCCCCAAATAGCCATCTTATTTTTCTTTATTGCACTCCTAGAAGAAAGTGGCTATTTGTCAAGAGTTGTATTTATCATGGACCGCATCATGCGACCTTTTGGTCTCAATGGCAAGAGTGTAGTGCCTTTACTTTCTAGTGTTGCTTGTGCCATTCCTGGCATTATGTCCGCTAGAACCATTTCCGATTGGAAAGAGCGCCTCATCACTATTTTAGTGGCTCCCTTTATGAGTTGCTCTGCCCGAATTCCCGTATATACTTTACTTATTAGTTTGGTGATTCCCAAGAGCTATATCGGCGGCATTATCAACCTCCAAGGTCTCGTGCTCTTTGGCTTGTATGCACTTGGCATCCTCTTTGCACTCGGCACCGCCTTCATCCTCAGATTTCTTGTCAGGAGCGGCAAACCAGGTTTCCATTTAATGGAATTGCCCGAATACAAAGCCCCTCGGATTTACAACGTAGGCATTGCTGTTTATGAAAAAGTAAAGATTTTTATTTTTGATGCCGGTAAAATCATTGTTGCCATTTCAATTTTACTTTGGGCATTGGCAACCTATGGTCCAAGCTCTAGAGATCAAAAATTAAAAGACCTTCAGCAGCAAACTATTTATATTCAAGCAACAAGTCTAGAACAACAAGAGCAAGAGAATTCACTTTTGCTATCACAATCATATATCGGGCATTTTGGCAAATGGATGGAACCTGCTATTGCACCACTCGGCTACGACTGGAAAATAGGCATTGCCCTTCTCAGTTCTTTTGCTGCTCGAGAAGTATTTGTAGGATCGCTTGCCACTATCTACGCCGTTGGCGACGACACCAATATCAACAAGCGTCTGGTTCAAAAACTACGCGCCGAAAAAAACGAAAGCGGACAGGTTGTGTATAGTTTAGCTACTGGAGCTTCGCTACTCGTCTTTTATGTTTTTGCCATGCAATGTATGGCCACATTAGCCGTGGTGAAACGCGAAACCAATTCTTGGAAATGGCCTTTACTCCAACTGGTATTCATGGGTTGCGTTGCCTATTTAAGTGCATTTTTTGTATATCAGCTCCTGATATAAGTACAATTTCATTAACTTTCGATTATGCAACAATTGTTGGTCATATCTATAGTTCTAATCGCAGTTATTTACTTACTGCGTCACTACTACCAATTGTTTTTTGCACAGCAAACTAATTGTAAAGGTTGTGGACTCACGCCAAAGCATTCCAATGAAACTCAAACATAAGGCACAAGCCTATCAATATGGCCAAGATTTCTTTTCAGTCAAAACAGCTGAGGCTTCTGATTTTGCAAACGAATTCAATCCTGATTTAATAGATGCAGATAACGTCTATTGGCTCAATTTTCACAACCTCGACGACCGCACTAGCATAGAAAAACTCTGTCAGAAAATTGGCCTCGATAAACTCAGCACAGAAAGTATCTTCTTGCCACTCAGACGTGCTAAAGTTGAAGAATACCCTACTTATTTGTTTTTCCAATTACATACGCTTCATAACAATAGCAAAGATACCGAGCTAACAGATCAAATTACTTTTGTTTTAGGCGCTCATTACTTGCTATCGTTTCAAACAAATGAAGGACAACATTTTAGCGAGGTTCGTGAGCGTATTGAAAAATCTAAAGGAAAAATTCGCAATCAAAAAGCTGACTTTTTGTTATTTCGTTTGCTCGATACTTTACTAGATGAACTTTTTCAATTCACAACTGAAGTCTCTGATGAGATAGATCGCATAGACAAACGCATCCATTCTCAAATGCAGTCTGACTTATTGCGTGAAATCGAACTCCAAAAAAGACAGCTCATTAATTTGAGAAAAATAGTTCAACCAATTAAGGATCTTCTTGCAGTGCTAGAATCCATGGACAATGCCCTTATTGAAAGCAGCAATAAGCATTATTATAAAAATCTTCGCAATAGTTGCGTGAGTCTAATTGAGGATATCGAAGCGCACAAACAAATTCTAGACGGTCTAGCCAATTTGTATTATGCTGTTCAAGGGCAACGCATGAACCACATCATGAAAGTATTAACCGTGGTAAGTAGTATTTTTATTCCACTCACATTTATCGTTGGTGTGTACGGCATGAATTTCAAACACATGCCAGAATTAGGTTATCGATATGGTTATTACACCGTTGTCGGAGTCATGTTTGTAATGAGTTTAACCTTGCTACTGTTCTTCATGAAGCGCGGGTGGCTCAAGCGTGACTAGATGTTAATGAAGTGTTAAATACCTTGAACTCGAAAATAAGCTCCTTATCTTTCGGAAAGTTAAACTGATACATATGAAAAAATTATTGCTTTCTTTTGGTGTTGTTTTCATGGCTGTACTTGGCCTTAACAGCGTCAATGCACAAATTGAAAAAGGTGCTAAAATTGAATTCAACAAAGAAGTACACGACTACGGTAACATCAAATATGGTGGTGAGCCTTATTGTTCTTTTGAGTTCAAAAACACTGGTGACGAACCGTTAATTATCTCTAACGCCAAAGGATCTTGTGGTTGTACAGTTCCTGAGTGGCCGAAAGAGCCAATTGCTCCAGGAGCAAAAGGAACTATCCGTGTGAAATACGACACGAATCGTCCAGGCCCGATCAACAAAAGCGTTACCATTACTTCAAATGCGCTCAATGAGCCAAATAAAGTAATCCGCATCAAAGGTGAAGTTGGCCCTGCTCCAGAGAGCGGCATGCCAGTAAACAATACAGGTGCACCTACAAACAACTAAACTAAACAACCGTTTATAAAAAAAGCCACTCTTAGGAGTGGCTTTTTTTGTTTATGTCAATTGAATTAAATCTCTAAAAAAGTAGTTGCTGTATGCGGCCAACTCACTTGGGTACCTGGCCTTAACAACTGGATGGTTTGCATTCCTGCCGCCCCTGCGGCCTCTAGTTCAGCTGAAATATCTGACAAAAATAAAATCTGCTCTGCTTCAAAACCTAAAAACTGTGTGATTTTTTGATAGGTTGCCAGCTCTTTTTTACTACCTGTTGTAGTGTCAAAATGATTGGAAAAATGACCTGATAAATCACCAAAATCGCTGAACTGAAAAAGTAACTTTTGAGCAGCAATAGATCCTGAGGAGAATACGCCAATCTTTAAGCCCAAAGTTCGCCATTGATTGAGTGCAGTGGGTACGTCATCGTATACATGCCCTGTTATAGCGCCCGTTTCATAGGCATTTTTCCAAATGATGCCTTGCAAGGCTTTCAATGGCGTAAGTTTTCTATCTTCCTCGCTCCATTTATGCAGACAAGCAAGTACCTCTTCAGTAGTTGTGAGGTGGCGACCATCTTCTTGGGCGGCAATTTCAATCACTTCAGAAAATGCTTGTTTCACCTCATTGATTTGTGCATGTTTGGTGAGGTCGTTGAGATGTGTTCTGAAATACGGAAACAAGACTTCGTATACAAAATGTACAGAGCTAGTGGTGCCCTCGATATCCGTTAAAATATATTTGATGCGCTTATCCAACAGTTGGTGCTTTAAAATTTTCGTATTTGGTTTCTACACCTGATTGGGTATAGTGTGGTGTCCAACCGGTCATGTCCGTGAAAATGCGTATGGCTTTCACAAAAGGTGCTGTGGCTCCGGCATCAAACCAATGTTTAGTTCCGGTAGGCACACTAATGAGGTCTCCTCTTTGACACAACACATTGAATATTGGAGCATCTTGAAGATGGAACCAAAACAAGCCCTGTCCGTCGACAAAAAATCTAATTTCATCTTCGTCGTGGGTGTGTTCGGCAAGGAATTTCGCTCGAATTTGGTCATAATTTGGGGTGAGTGCATGAATGGAAATGACATCTGCACTTTGGTAACCACCATTTTCCATGAATGGTTTGAGATCTTTGGCGTATGCAGCTAGAATTTCTTCTTGACTTGCGTCATCGTTGAATTGAACACTGCAGGTCCATTGATCAAAAAAAACGCCGTATTGCGCTAAATAGTTCTTGATTTGAAGCGGGTCTTGGATTTGAACGGCTTCATCGGGAATAGAAAGAATGGCCATTTGCTATAATAAAAATTCACATTCACAAAGGTAATCGAGGGTCTCGAGGTGCCGTTGCGCTTCAAAAAGTGTGGCACCCCATGCGTAGGTGCCGTGCCCAGCAATAATAAAGCAATGCTGCTGAATGGAAGAGACGCGTTCGTCTAATTGCTGACAAAGCAAAGTCATGTCTTGTTGGTTATCGACGATCGGAATTGCTAGGCTATCAAGATGACTATGGCAGCCTTTGAATCCTTTTTGGATTTCATAGCCCTGAACAGGAAAGAAATCTTCGTTGAACTGGGAGATCAGTACAGGATATTTTCCATGGCTGTGCAACACTACCTGCGCTTCAGGGAAGTTTTTGTAAATCCAAAGGTGAATTTGAGTTTCATCCGAAGGCTTGGTACCATGGAACATCCCTGTCCCTATTCCAGCTGAATCTATGGTCATGAAGTCTTGCTCCGTGAAATCTGATTTATGCACTCCAGATCTAGAAACCCAACATTGTTGGTGTTCATCTATAAATGAATAATTGGTGGAGGTGGCAGGCGACCAACCTCTCGCATTTAAAGTGCGTATAAGTTGTGCGAATGCGGCTTTCATTAGTTGGCGAGGGTCTCTTTGACAAGTGCAGCAATAACTTTTCCGTCAGCTTTCCCTGCTAATTTTCCCGATAAAACACCCATGACCTTTCCCATATCTTGAGGGCCAGCTGCACCTGTTTGGTTGATTGCAGCTTGAACCTCGGTGCGAATTTCATCTTCAGTAAGCATTTTTGGTAAATAGGCTTCTATAACTTGTGCTTGATAAAGTTCTTCGGCTGCGAGGTCGGGACGCTCTTGTTGATTATAGAGGGTATAGGTCTCCATGCGCTGTTTATGCAGCTTCATGCAAATTTTAATGGCGGTTTCTTCCGATACTTCAGCGTCTGCACCAGAGGTTGCCTCTAACAATAATTTAGATTTGATATCGCGCAAGGCAGCAAGCTTCTCCTTTTCTTTGGCAAGCATTGCATTTTTGATATCTAGGTTGATGCGCTCTGTGAATGTCATCATTAATCTACGTTATCGTGCAAAAAATTATTTCCATTGCGCAATGTTGGTTGGCCATTCGCATCGGTGCTTACGCCAAAACGAGAGATGTTATCTTGTGTGCTTGGCGCTTGTTGTTGCAAATGAATGTTTCTGCGCACAAATGCAGGTTCGTTTTCGAATTCCAAAAGACCATCTGGTTTTTGAAGTTTAGAAGTAAACTCTTGAATGCGAGAAACACGCTCTTGGACCTTGCGTTGTTGTTCTTCAGGGCTCAAAATGCGCTTTGGTTGCTCCATTTCGACGCGTTGAATACTGTCGTCTTCAAGTACATGCTTTACAACATGTTGCTGAACTGGAGTTGTTTGCACTGGAGTTGCTTGAACAGGAGTTGCTTGAACAGGAGCTGTGAATTCTACTGGTTGAATAGGCTCTGGTTGCACGTCAAAAACCTCCCAACTCATAGAAGCTTGGCTGTTAGAGGCAACTTCTTCTTGCTCGTCGTAGAGATTAAAAGTCGTTTTGGCGCTTGCTGCAACAGCATCTATAGGTTGCTCTTGCACTTGAAATGGATTCACGAGAGGCGCTTCAACTTGTTTCATGAAGGGTTCTGGCGTGCTCGTTTCAATTGGTGCAGCTGCAATTGTCTCAAAAGGAGAAGTTAAGGGAGCTGTGATTTCTTGCTTCTTTTCTTCTTCGAGAACGACAACAGTTCGCTCTGGGCTTTTTTCAAAACCAGTAAGTGGAGAAGCTGTAAAACCTGTAGCGATAATAGTGAGACTGAGTTGATCGCCTAAAGAAGCATCGTAACCATGACCCCAAATAACGTCGGCTGTAGAACCAGCAGCTTCTTGAATGTAATCAGTAATATCGGTGATTTCGTCCATCATGACTTCGCGGTCACCATAGGTAATGTTGAGCAATACATAACGAGCACCGTTGATGTCGTTGTCGTAGAGCAATGGGGATGTGAGCGCATTTTTAACAGCAACAACTGCGCGGTCTTCACCTGCTGCAATTGCACTACCCATGATCGCATGACCTGAATTGCGCATCACTGTATTGACGTCGTTGAAATCGACGTTGATGGCGCCTGTCACGGAAATGACTTCCGCAATGCCTTTTGCAGCAACGGTTAGTACATCGTCGGCATGAGAAAACGCCTCTGACAAAGACATGTTTTTGCCGAATTCACGCAAACGCTCGTTGTTGATAATGAGAAGTGTATCAACGTTCTGACGCATGCGCTCCAGTCCTTCTTCAGCTTGTTGGCGTCTTTTACGACCTTCAAAATTAAAAGGAACTGTGACGATACCAACGGTAAGGATGCCGAGGTCTTTGGCAACTTGTGCGATGACTGGGGCAGCACCTGTGCCGGTTCCACCACCCATACCAGCGGTTACAAACACCATTTTGGTGTCTTTGGACAGAAGCTCGCGAATTTCTTGGATGTTCTCCATGGCGGCATTCATGCCTACATCTGGAATCATGCCAGCACCGCGTCCTTCGGTAAGAGTTGGGCCTAGTTGAATTTTATGCGGAACTGGTGAAAGCTCCAATGCTTGGCAATCGGTGTTGCATACGATGAAGTCCACGCCTGCAATTCCTTGCAAGTACATGTGGTTCACGGCATTTGAACCGCCTCCGCCAACTCCGATCACTTTGATGATAGAAGCGGATTGTGGTGTTTCGTGTTTGGGTAGATCAAATTCCATAATACTGCTGTGTATAACCTAGTTTGTCAAAATATTTTAATCTTCAGAATCGTCAAAGAATTTTTTAACCGGACCTAATATTCGTTCAAAAAAATCACCGCGACGCTCTACGTTTGAATGTGTTTTTATCTTTTCTTGTTTCTCTACGACTTGTTGCTCACGCGTTACTTCGTCTTGTTGTACCACTGCCGCTTGCTCCCAAGGCTGAACAGCCTCTAAGCTTTCAAAACCTTTGAGAACCAGCCCGATTCCAGTAGCAAACATTGGGCTTGATAAAGACTCGATGTCGTTGGAATTAGCAAGGTGTTCCGTTGGGTAACCAATGCGGGCATCCATACCCGTGAGGTATTCGATGAGTTGGGTAAGGTGCTTAAGTTGTGAACCACCACCAGTAACGACAATACCACCGATGAGTTTTTTCTCGTAACCTGAGTTTTTGATTTCGAGGTTAACAAGCTCGATGATTTCTTCCATTCTGGCTTGAATGATACTCGCTAGGTTGCGCAAGGTGATTTCCTTTGGATCACGACCGCGAAGACCTGGAATACAAACTACTTCGTTTTCTTTGCTTTCAGAGGCCAAGGCACTACCAAACTTCACTTTCAACATTTCGGCCTGGCGCTGCATAATGCGGCAACCTTCTTTGATGTCTTGCGTGATGACATTACCACCGAAAGGAATAACTGCGGTATGACGAATAAGGCTATCATGGAAAATAGCGACGTCGGTTGTACCACCACCGATATCGACAAGTACTACTCCTGCTTCTTTCTCTTCGTCGGAGAGCACGGCCTCAGCTGAGGCAATAGGCTCTAAAATGATGTCTTTCACACTAAGGCCCGAACGATCAACGCAACGCGTAATGTTCTGTACGTTTGTGACCTGCCCACTGATAATGTGGAAATTAGCTTCTAAACGCACACCACCCATACCAATTGGGTCTTTGATTTCAGGTTCGCCATCGACGATATATTCTTGAGGGATCACGGTAATGATTTCTTCACCTGGGTTCATGACCATTTGGTACATGTCGTCGACAAAAGCGTCGATATCAACTTGGGAGATTTCACCGTTGGTGGTGCGGCGGGTGTAAATGCCGCGGTGCTGCATGCTCTTGATGTGTTGGCCTGCGATGCCTACGTGTACATTTTTGATTTTGAGGTTGCCTTCGACAGCATTTTGAGTTGCTTCTACTGCTGAGTTGATGGATTGAACTGTGCGTTCGATATTGGAAACCACGCCACGCATCACGCCTAAAGACTCGCTTTTACCCATAGCGATGATTTCAATTTTGTTGTGTTCATTTTTACGACCAACAAAACATGCAATTTTGGTAGTGCCGATGTCCAAACCAACAACTACGCGTGTGCGTTTCACTTCGGTGTTGTTATTTTTTTCTGCAAACGATTTGTCCTTCATACTTGACACTTATTTCTTTGTATTTATTCCAGCCTTCGTGAGGCAGGGCTTCTTTGTAAAAATGGGTCAGACGTTCAAATTTGTCCGAAACTTCTTTGGTGCTGCGCGCAGGACCAAAGACAATTTGTTGCTCTCCGACCAACGGAATGAGGATGAAATCGCCGTTGGATTGAAGGTAAACTTGACCGATTAATTTGTGCATTAATGGATCGTTACAAACATAATTTGAAATGCGGTAGATTTGACTAATTTTTTGAGAACTTTTCAAATTTGGATTGTTAATAAAATCGCAGTTCAGATGAGGGTTGTAGACGTCTCTAATTGCACCAGAAAAAACCAAAACTCGGGCCGTGTGTAGGGTCGATCTGTACATCATAAAGCCGTCTTGATCAAGGTAATAGCTTTGGCCGCTTGTATTAAAGATGCGGGCAATTGGTTTTCTGAGCGCCAATTTGATTTCCCATTTATCGCCCAAATGCTTATAAACATTAACTTCCTTGACCTCAGCCATTGCAGAAATAGCACGCTCAATAGAGTGCACATTGAGCTCGTTTGCCAACATTTTTTTTCTAAATAACTTGCGCAGTTGCAATCTGTCCTTCAACTCTTGATCAGTCAAAAAAGTGTTCTCGTCTTCGGCATGAATGGAAATGAGCGGTGTTCGCAATACTTTATTTTGTTCTGCTTGACCCGCAAAATAAAAAACCACTACAACCCCAATAAATAAGAGCAGCCAAAAAATTCTTAAAAGCCAAATTTTCATGGTTGTGTGATTTGCATTTTTAGTAATTCAGTTAGTGGCGCCACCAAACGATCAATATCGCCTGCGCCGATGGTAAGCACTACTCCTTTTTTTATGGTTCTTAAAGCCATTAATACCTCATGTGCTTGCAAGACCGCCTTCGTTTCCATTGGGGTTATATCCCTTAGCCACTCGCTGGTCACACCAGGAATAGGAAGTTCTCGCGCTGGATATATTGGCAATAAAAAAAGCTGGTCTAGGGCAGCCAAAGAGACGGCAAATTCTTGGGCAAAATCTTTGGTCCGCGAAAACAAATGCGGCTGAAAAACACCGATAATAGGCCAGCCTGGATACATAGACCGAACCGAAGAAATCAGTGCATTGATTTCGGTCGGATGATGCGCGTAATCATCGATATATACCAATTCTTCGGACCGAAGCTGGTACTCGAAACGACGTTTGACACCCTTAAAACTTTTCAGCGCGGGCCGTAAGTCAGCGACTTCAAAAGCTAAAAGATGTAGTAAGGCAATACACCCTAAAGCGTTTTCTGCATTGTGAATACCTGGTAAACCCAATTCTATATTTGGGAAAATCTCTTGACCAATTCGTAAATCGGCCACCTGAAAACCGTGCGCATACCTCAAATTCGCAAGGCTATAATTTGCTGTTGAAGAATCAACTGCGTAGGTAAACACTTTGGCTAAGCTCGCAAGTGCTAGTCCTTCTTTTTGAACACAAAAGCCTTTTGGATCAATGCGCAAAGAAAATTGTCTGAAGCCTTCTACAAAGGAATCGGTGCTCCCGTAAATATCGAGGTGATCAGGGTCTGCGGCAGTAATGATGGCTGCAAAAGGAGAAAGCTGTAAAAAACTTCGGTCAAATTCATCAGCCTCAATAACTGCATAGGGGCTTTGGGCATGCAGGACCAAATTGGATTCAAAATTACTCGCAATTCCGCCCAAAAATGCGGTACAACCTACTCCCAACTCTGTTAAAAGATGAGCGAGTAACGAACTTGTTGTTGTTTTGCCGTGGGTACCTGCCACACAAAGCCCTTGAAAAGTTTTGGTAAGCACACCAAGGACTTCTGCCCTCTTCAAAATTTGAAAATTGTTGGCCTGAAAAAATGCCAACTCACCCAACGACTTAATTGCTGGTGTGTACACCACTAATGTTGTTTCTGGATTTTGAAAACCAGTTGGAATATCATCGTGTAAATCTTCGTGATGTATGGCAATGCCCTCTTGTATAAGTTGCTGAGTAAGCGCAGTTTCTACTTTATCGTAGCCCGCTACCTCTTTACCACTGAATTTAAAAAAGCGCGCTAAGGCACTCATACCAATGCCACCAATACCAACAAAATATACCTGCTCGAATTGCTGAATTGACCTCATAACTTTGCGCTATTTAGACATACTTCAACAATTGCCTTTGTAGCGTTCGGAAGTGCAAAGGACGTTAATTCGGTTGCCAACTGCTGTTGTTGAGCAAGATCTGAAAATAAATCAAGTGCGGTTGCTACTAATTTTTCAGAAGCTTCCGCATCGCCTACTAAAATAGCAGCTGAACGGTTAACAAGGGCAAGGGCATTTTTAGTTTGATGGTCTTCAGCTACATTTGGAGATGGAACTAAAATAGTAGGTTTCGCTACAAGTGCTAACTCACTTACTGAAAGCGCACCAGCACGAGAAATAATGACGGTAGAAAGCGCATAAGCGAGGTCCATTCTCTGGATAAATGGGAAAACCTTCACATTGGCAGGTAAATTTGCTTCAAATTGAGCTAATTCTTGCTCATACGACTTTCCACATTGCCACAATACTTGTATTGTTCCTGTTTCTAATGTAGGTAGCGCTGCACGGAGTGCCTTATTCAATGTTTTAGCACCTAGACTCCCGCCCATGACAAATAGGGTGGCCTTATTTGGATCAAGGCCAAAATGTTCGGCTGCTTCGGCTTTAAGCACTGAGAGGTCTTGCAGTAAATATGCCCGCACCGGATTACCAGTAAGCTTGATTTTTTTTGGATCAAAGAATTTATCCATGTTTGGATAGGCTACACAAATTGCCTTCGCTTTTCGGGCTAATATTTGGTTGGTTTTACCAGGAAAGGAATTTTGTTCTTGTAATAAAGTTGGAACACCAAGCAATTGCGCCATTTGCAAGGTTGGTCCGCTGGCATAACCACCCACGCCAATCACCAATTCTGGCTTGAAGCGACGGATGACAAAAAATGCCTTGACCAAACTTTGTACAATTTTAAAGGGCAACAATAAGTTTTTCAAAGTCAGTTTGCGCTGCAAGCCCATGATGGGCAAGCCTACAATCGGATAACCAGCTTGTGGAACTTTTTCCATTTCCATTTTTCCTTCGGCGCCAATAAACAAAATGTCTGCATTGCTATTGCAGCGTTTGATTTCATCGGCAATGGCCAAAGCTGGAAAAATATGGCCTCCTGTGCCACCTCCTGAGATGATTACTTTAGTCAATTTCATTTTCTTGAGGACTTGCAAATTGATTCTCTTGCTCATTCTTGGGAAGTTCTTTGGCAAAAGACTGCACCACACCAATGGAGACACAAGCCATGACCAACGCAGAACCTCCCATCGCCAAAAAAGGCATGTTTTGACCTGTTACAGGAAAAACACCTGTACAAACCAACATATTGATACTCGCTTGGGTAAGCAAGTGAATTCCAATGCCAAGCGCCACATAACTTTGAAATAAATCGGTGGTCTTGAGCGCAAAACGGATCATGCGAAAAAGTAAAATCAGGTACATGAGCACTAAAAAGAAAGCTGATGCAAAACCAAATTCTTCAACAAATGTTGCATAGTAAAAATCGGCATAGGCTTCAGGAAGAAACTCTTTAAGCTTACCATCACCCACGCCTTGTCCGAATAAGGATCCTACCGAGATAGCCAACTTTGCATTGTTGGCCTGCTGATTGGCTTGCAAACTCTCCACACTTTGTTCGGCGGTCTCTACGCGGTTATTGATACGGTTCATCCAAGTATCGTAGCGCGGTAAAATTTCAGCCTCTGGCAAGGCTAAATGTGCACCCACAATTAACAATACGACAACTATTCCAGCTCCTGCAAGCGTAAGCAATTTTAATATAGGTACCCGACCTATATACAGCATGATCATGCTCAACATAAATAGCATGGCTGAAGTCGAGAAATTATCCTTGAGAATAAGGACACAAGTTGCACCAATTGGCAATAATAAAGGCACGATACCGTCTTTCCAGCTATCGAGTTTTTGCTGCTTCCTCACCAATAATTTACTAACGTATATGATGAGAGCCAACTTGGCGAAATCTGAAGATTGAAAGGTCAAATTGATAAACGGAATGCGGATCCAGCGTCCTGCACCATTGACCTCCGCACCAAAAAACCAAGTAAACAACAAGAGAGCTAAACCCAAATAATAAGCGAACTTAGCGGTTTGGCTAATATACTTTGCTGGCACCCTATGAATGCCGTACATTGCACCAAAACCTAGCACGACATAAACAAGATGTTTGAATAAATAAAAAAATGGAGAACCCCCCTCAATCTTAATCAAGATAGGTACGAAACTATACACCGTGACCAACGAAAAAGCCATCATTAGCAAAGTAATGATCCAAATGACGGGGTCGCCTTTAAGATAAGAAAGGTAAGTTCTCATTTCACCAAATTATAACATGCGAACAGCTTGTTTAAATTGCTGACCTCTGTCCTCGTAGTTTGCGAATAAGTCAAAACTTGCACAAGCCGGAGACAAAAGAACGGTTTCCTCTTTTCTAGCTAATTGATAGGCAAAAGCAACTGCTTCGTGCGCGGTTTTGGCCTCTACAATCACCTCGACTTTACCGGTAAATGCTTCGATGATTTTTTGGTTATCTACACCAAGGCAAACAATTGACTTCACTTTTTGAGAAACGAGTTCCTCTAATTCACTGTAGTCATTGCCTTTGTCTACACCACCGACAATCCAAACCGTTGGCTTGTCCATAGATTCAAGTGCAAACCAAGCTGCATTGACATTGGTAGCTTTAGAGTCATTGATGAATTCAATCCCGTTGACTTTTGCCACAAATTCCATGCGGTGCTCGACATTTGTAAAATCTTGTAAACTTTCGCGAACGGAATCCGTACGGATTTCTACAAGCCTTGCTGCAATACCTGCTGCAAGCGCATTTTGGGTGTTGTGCTTTCCTTTGAGAGCTAAATCGTGAATAGACATGGTGAGTTGTTGTTTGTTTATGTTGATGTATAGTTGTTGCTGGTCTGCGTAGCCGCCGTTTTCTTGAACTGTTGTAAGTGAAAAAGGTGCTAATTGGGCATTGGTTGCTATTCCTTTTAAATAGGAATTGATCGTGGCATCATCAGCATTATAGATGAAATGATCCGCGGCTGTTTGATTTTGAAGAATGCGGAATTTCGAACGCACGTAGTTGTCCATTTGGTAGTCGTAGCGGTCGAGGTGGTCCGGAGTAATGTTGGTGAGTATAGCGATATCTGCTCGAAAGGTAAACATGTCGTCTAGCTGAAAAGAGCTGAGCTCCAAAACATAGATATCGAAATCTTCAGTGGCGATTTGCTTGGCAAAACTTTGTCCGACATTGCCTGCTAAACCGACTTTTAAACCTGCCTTTTTGAGCATATGGTAACACCACATTGTAGTAGTGGTTTTGCCGTTGCTTCCTGTAATACAAATATGCTTTGCTTTGGAGTAATAAGCGCCAAACTCAATTTCTGAAATGACTTGAATGCCCTTTTGGCGAATGGCCTGCATGATTGCGGCACTTTCTGGAATTCCTGGAGATTTAATAATTAAATCGGCGCAAAGAATTCGAGATAAATCATGTGAACCTGACTCAAAAGCAATGCACTGTTCGTTTAATTCTTGTTGAAATGAAGGTTTGATGACTGCGCCGTCCGAAACAAACACGCGCCATCCTTTCGCCTGCGCCAAAATAGCTGCTCCAACGCCAGATTCACCAGCGCCTAAAATAACAAGCAAGCGATTTTGAGCCTCCATTTTAGCGTAATTTGAGCGTTACAATTGTGATCACTGCTAATAAAACAGCTACAATCCAGAAGCGCGCTACAATTTTAGCTTCGTGAATCCCTTGTTTTTGGTAGTGGTGATGCAGAGGCGCCATTAACAGAACCCGCCTACCCTCTCCGTAGCGCTTTTTGGTGTATTTGAAATACCCCACTTGTAGCATCACCGATACATTTTCAATAAGAAAAATGCCGCACAAAACCGGAATGAGCAATTCCTTGCGAATGGCAATAGCAAAAACAGCGATGATGCCGCCTAGTGCAAGGCTACCTGTATCGCCCATGAAAACTTGTGCTGGAAAGGCGTTGTACCATAGAAACCCAACGCATGCACCCACAAAGGCAGCGATGAAAATAACTAACTCCTCTGCTTCTGGGATATACATTACATTGAGGTAATCGGCGAATTTGGCGTGAGAACTCACGTAAGCCAAGACCGCCAAGGCAATTCCGATAATAGCTGAGGTACCAGTGGCCAAACCATCCAGACCGTCGGTCATGTTGGCGCCATTTGAAACAGCAATGACGATAAAAATAACGATCGGAATAAAAATGAGCCAACCGTAAGATTTATTGATGTCGCCAATGAGCCAGTTGTAATTGAATTCATTTCCTTTGAAAAAAGGAATGGTAGTGGTCATGTCGTCGGTGCGGATCCATTTGTAATTTTCGCCGGCATTCTGCGCGTGCTCATGGGTTACAAAAGTTTCATCGGCTTGAAGTTTATAGTTAGCGGAAACTCTTTTATGCACCACAACGTCGTCAGAGAAATATAAAATTCCGCCTACGATCAGCCCCACACCAATTTGACCAATAATTTTGGAGGTGCCTTTTAAGCCTTCTTTGTTCTTCTTGAAAACTTTAATGTAGTCGTCGAGAAAGCCAATTAAACCCAGCCAAATAGTGGCGATAACCATTGTAATGACGTAGACATTTTGGAGTTTGGCAAAAAGCAATGTTGGAATGAGGATAGCAGCTAGAATGATGAGGCCACCCATGGTAGGTGTCCCAGATTTTTCTAATTGCCCGGCCAATCCGAGGTCGCGAACGGTTTCGCCAATTTGTTGGTAACGAAGGCGGGCAATGATACGCTTTCCGATCACCACCGAAACAATCAATGACGTAATAAGCGCCAGTGAGGCTCTAAAAGAAATAAACTGGAACAAGCCTGCACCAGGGAAATTGATTTGATCGAGCCAGGAAAATAAATAATACAACATGTTACTTATCGAGTTGGTTAAAAAGTGCTTTTGTGATAGCGACGTCGTCAAAATCGGTACGAACGCCGTTGATTTCTTGGTAGGTCTCGTGACCCTTGCCCGCTATGAGCAGGATATCGCCAGGGCTTGCTAAGAGCAAGGCGGTTTTTATTGCTTGCTTACGGTCGAGGACGGCCAAAGTGCGGCTTGCAGCTGCGGCATCCAAGCCTGCTTCCATATCGGCAATAATTTGCTGCGGATCTTCGGTGCGCGGATTATCAGAAGTAAGTACTACTTGCTGACTGCGCGCTGCGGCAATGGCCGCCATTTTAGGACGTTTCTCTTTGTCGCGGTCTCCGCCACAGCCAACCACCGTAATAACTTTATTGTTTTTCTGAAAAGCAGCAATTGTTGCAAGCACGTTTTCGAGGGCATCGGGTGTATGCGCATAATCGACTATGGCAGTAATGCCTTTTGGGCTCGTGAGGTGCTCAAAGCGCCCCGCCACATGTGTGAGCTGACTCAAAACGCGCAATACTTCCATTGGCTCTTGACCTAAAGCAGTAGCCAAACCATAGACTAAAAGTAAGTTGGCTGCATTGAAAGCGCCCACCAATCGTGTATGCACTTCGTTGCCGTTTATTTGTAGTACTAAACCACCCAAGCTGTTTTCGATGATCTTTCCTTTGAAATCTGCAGGAGTCTTGAGCGCGTAAGTCATTTTTTGGGCGCGGGTGTTTTGCAGCATCACCAAACCATTTTTATCGTCGGCATTGACGAGTGCAATGGCTTGAGCAGTTAGCCCATCAAAAAATGCTTTTTTCACGCGCAAATATTCAGCGAAGGTGTGATGGTAGTCGAGGTGGTCGTGGGTAATATTTGTAAAACCCGCTGCGGCAAACTGCAAACCACCAATTCGGCCCTGATCAATGGCATGCGAACTCACCTCCATGAAGCAATACTGACAACCCGCACTCACCATTTCGCTGAGTAAGGCATTGAGTGCTACAGGGTCGGGCGTGGTATGAGTTGCCGCAATTGCTTGCGTACCTATCTTATTGACAACAGTGGAAAGCAAACCACAGAAAAATCCCAATTGAGTGAATAAATCATGGAGTAAAGTGGCCGTGGTGGTTTTGCCATTTGTTCCGGTAACACCGACAAGCGTTAGTTGCTGTGAAGGATTACCATAAAAAGCGCAAGCTAACTCGGCTAATGCAAAATTGGTATTGGTTACTTTTACAATTGTGGCATCTTGAGGTAAATCAATGGTTTGTTGAACCACAAACACGCGACAACCTTGTTGATAAGCCTGCTGCGCATACTGATGACCATCTGTTTGTGTGCCCACAATACAACAAAACAAAGCACCTTCTTTAGCTTTTCTCGAATCAAAAACGAGTTCAGTAATGGTTTGCTCCAAGTTTCCTTGTTGCAATGTATGCGGAAGTGCTACCAATAACTGTTTGAACTGATGCATTTTAATTTAATTTGATATGAATCAATTGCCCCTTCACGAGAGCTGAACCCGGAGACAATGATTGATTAACGACTTTTCCTTTACCGCTGAGGCGAACAATTAAACCTCTCGACTCTAGCAAGTAAACCGCATCTTTGGCGCTCATGCCACTGACATTCGGCACTTTTTTATCCAGGATCGCTTTGCGTTGAATTTGCAGGCGTTGGTCTGTTGTATCCGACTGCACCCATTCACTGGCTGAGTTTTGTTGGTAGCGGACATTGAGTTGCTTGAGTAGGTAAGTCAGGTCTTTGTTATTGCCACTTTTAAAAGAAGGCACATCGGTAGCCATAGGATTTCGGGGGTCGTTAATGGCGCGGTGGTATTGCAAAGAAGACGCATAAATTTTATTGGCAATTTCTGCAAAAACAGTCCCGGAAACAGCAGCGCCATAGTAAGCACGTACTGGACGAGCAATCACGACAATACAGGAATAAATGGGTTTTTTAGCAGGAAAATAGCCCACAAAAGAAGCTTGGTAAGCCTTTGATTCGGTGTTGTTGCGATAGCCACCATCGCCTCGCAATACGGCAGTCCCAGTTTTTCCCGCGATGGTAAACAATGAGCTTTTCAATTGTTTGCCGGTTCCGCGGATCATGACACCTTCCAAACAACGCTGTAAAATTTGGAGTGTATGGCTCGAACAAATTTCAGGGTTGAGCACAACCGGATTGAAGGTTTTGATGACTTGGCCGTGTCTTTTGATTTTCTCGACAAATAACGGACGAACCAATTTTCCTTTGTTGGCAACTGCATTGTAAAAAGCCAAGGTTTGAAGCGGGGTTTGCATGACTTCGTAACCAACTGATTGCCAAGGTAAAGAAAGTGCAGACCAATTGGAGTCGCCCGGCTTAGTTACCTTCGGACGTGGCTCACCTTCTAAGTCAATACCTAATTTTTCGGTGAGCCCAAATTGCTCTAAGCGTTTGATAAAAACTTCAGGGTCATTTTTATAAGAGCGGTTGATCAATTGCAAAATCACGTTCGACGATTTTTCAAAGGCTTTTTGAATGGTAATAACGCCGTAACCCATGCCGTGATTAGAATCAGACATGCCGTCGCCACCTACATTATAACGGCCCGATGCATTGACTTTATCAGTAATCTGAAAGCGCTCGTCTTCGAGCCCTGCCATAATGGAAGCCAATTTAAAAGTAGAGCCAGGAACCTCAAGATGCCCAATTGCATAATTGAAATTTTCGGCATATTTACCCTTGCTGATTTTAGTTAGGTTTGCGATCGCTCTCACATAACCTGTTTTCACTTCCATCAGGATTACGCTTCCATGCTGCGCATCCATATAGATCATTTGCTTTTCGAGCTCGGAGTGCGCCACCTCTTGAATTTCTTTATCGATGGTAGTCACGACATCGGCGCCCTCTACTGCATCTTTGATAATTTTACCCGTGCGTTTCCAGCCTGAAGAAATGCGTTGCTCAATTTCTTTTCCTTCTTCACCTTTCAAGTAATTGTAATATGCGCCTTCAATACCTACACGGAGTGTATCGGCATCATCGTTGATTTTAAAATAACCGAGTGTTCTATTTAAAAGGTTGCCAAATGGCTTTTTGCGCATAATAACCTCAACGTTGTCAATGATGCCACCTTTCATTTGCCCAAGGTCAAAAATGGGCAAATTGCGTAATTTCTTACGCGCTTCATTGGTTACTTTTCTACGAATCAGGAGGTAGCGCACTCCATTGGCTCTGGCTTTCCTTATTTGACTTTCGTATTCATACGCAGGTTTATCTGGATACAAGCGATGTAATCCTTGGCTCAACGCTCCGACTTTTTCGTCAAAAATGTCGTCTTCAACGACTGTTGGGTCCATGTAGATGTCGTAAAAAGTAATACTCGTAACGAGTGGAACTTCATTGTGATCTAGAATTTGACCCATGCGTGGTATGCGGTCGGCAACGCGTGTAGGAAGTTCACCTTCTTTGGTTTCAAATGCCACACCCGGACCATTCAATTGCAGGTTAATGGTAGAGTACAAGACAGCCACCATCAGGAAGACAAACCCAAAATAAATCAGGTAAGCACGGTAATAGAGGTATTTTCTATCCTTACTCATTGATTTTTTCTTTGATGCGAATCACTTTAGTTGCGTTCTGGGTTTCTTTGAGCTCACGTGAGGCCAGCCTTTCCGCCATTTTAAAGCGGCGTGTCACCAATTCCAATCTTGCTTTGGCTTCTATGAACTCTGCAGCGTGTTGGTCTAGGTTGCGCTGTGCGGCTTCGGTGTCTTTGTTGAGTTGTTTGCCGTAGTATCCCTTTGAAATAAGAACCAAAAGCAAAAACATGATGAAAAAGATATAATTGAGGTTGTCTAAAACGAATGACTTGGTCAGGAAATCTCCATTCAGGATTTGTGCAAAAGCATTTGCCTTTTTCACTTTGCGACCTTTCGTTGTAGATTCCTGTGTTTTAGCCATTTTTCTTTGCAATTCTAAGTTTGGCACTTCGGGCTCTGGAGTTGCGCTCGCACTCCGTTGCATCGGCAATGATCGGATGGCGGTTCACTTCAGTAAGCGGCTTTTGAACATTACCGAAAAAATCTTTTTCGATTTCACCAGAAAAACTGCCTCTTTTCATGAAATTCTTCACTAAGCGGTCTTCGAGAGAGTGGTAAGACATCACTACCAAGCGACCATCTGGCTTGAGTATTTGCGCAGCTTGCTCCAAAAAATCTTTGAGCACCTGCATTTCTTGATTGACTTCTATGCGAAAAGCTTGAAAAACCTGCGCATAAAATTTATGGTCTTTGAATTTGGGAGCAAAGCGGGCCAAAGCTTTGATCAAATCAAAAGTGGTTAGAATAGCTGCGTTGTCGCGCTGGCGAACGAGGGCAGCCGCTAAAGCTCTTGAGTTCCGGAGCTCTCCGTATTCATATAAAATAGAAGCAAGCTTTTGTTCGTCGGCACTTGCAATAAGCTCCGCTGCCGTTTGGCCGCCTTTGCGGTTCATACGCATGTCTAGAGGCGCATCTTCGCGGATGCTAAAACCGCGCTGTGCGGTATCAAACTGATGAGAAGATACCCCGAGGTCGGCTATGATACCATCTACTTGCGGCATAGCTAGAGCGCGCAAGTGATTGCGCAGAAAAGCAAAATTAGCCGGTATAAAATGAAAATTGGGTGCCTCCCAAGCGTTATTTAGCGCATCTGGGTCTTGATCAAAGACAACTAATTTTCCTTTTGGCGAAAGTTGTTCAAAAATAGCACGAGAATGACCGCCTCCACCAAAGGTGACATCAACATAAATACCGTTGGCCTGAAGAGCTAAGCCTTCTAGGCAAGGTTGCAGCATGACGGGAATGTGGTAGTCGGTATTAATCTTCATTGTCTAAATCACCCATTACTTCATCCGCTAAATCAGCGAAATCTGCCATGTTGCCTTCGATCATTTCGAAGTACTTAGACTTATCCCAGATTTCAATGCGGTCATTGTAGGCAATAAGCATTACCTCAGCAACCAACCCTACCCGCTCCATTAAAGCAGCAGGAACCAAAATACGACCAGCGTTATCAAGAGCAACCTGCTTGGCGCCTTGATGAAACAACCTGTAGAACATTCGGTTTTTGGGTTTAAACAAGTTCATTTTTGAAAGCTTCTGACTGATGCGTTCCCAATCTGAAAGTGGGAATAAGGTCAAGCAATCTTCAAAACCCTTGTTGAGCATGAAATCGCGTTGAGAAACAGCAGGCAATTGTTTGCGCAAACCAGATGGAAAGAGGAAGCGCCCCTTATCATCCATTTTTACCTCAAATTCACCTACTAGTCCTGACATAGCGTTATAATGGGTAAAATTAGTGGATTCTTACCACTTTTTACCACTGCTCTTTTGTATTGTTGATAACTTCTAACGTATAGAGCCAATAAAGGTTACATATTAACAATTATTAACAAGCTAATTTCCTTGTTTTACAATACTTTAACCCTATTAAGTGGGAATTTGTGGGAGTTTTTTCAACAATTTGTTAACATCCGATTTTGAACCCGTTTGTTCACACCGCATTTACACTAAATTTGCATATGCAAAAGAAACAACTCAGCTACCTGCTTATTCCTCTTCTAGCATGCATCTGGGGCAGCTCATTTATCCTAATGAAACGCGGGATGTTTAGCGCCGAAGGACACAGCGTTTTCGACTCCGCCCAAGTTGCCAGCATCCGGATCTTTCTTGCCAGTGTTGTTTTTCTACCCTTCCTCCCCAAATTACTGCGTAAGCTCAATAAAAAACGCGACCTTCTTTTCTTCGCAATTGTTGGCCTCGGAGGCAACCTTATTCCAGCGTATTTATTTACCTATGCCGAACAAACTCTAGACTCCGGAATAGCCGGCATCATGAACAGCTTCACGCCTATTTTTACCATTATTGTTGGCATGCTGTTTTTTCAAACAAAAATCAATTCGCAGCAAATCATCGGAACACTGATCGGTTTCAGCGGCATATCGTGGCTCATTATGTTGAGTAGCCCTGTAAATGGCAATTTTCATCTAGGGCCTGCCTTAGCCATTTTACTCGCCACCTTACTCTACGGCTTCAGCTTAAATACCATCAAGCATAAACTCAGTGAATACAATGCTGTGCAGGTTGCAACGGGCGGATTCAGCATGGCCTTCTTGCCCGCTTTTATAGGCCTATTTGTTTTTGGCGCGCCACAAGTTTTAACCACAAAAGCAACAGCATTAACGAGTTTTGGCTATATCGCCATTCTAGGCCTTATCGGCACCGCTTTTGCCGTTATCCTTTTCAACCGCATCATTGCACAAACAACAGCAATTGCCGCAAGTACCGTGACTTACTTCATTCCTATTATTGCAGTCGGAATCGGTATTTGGACAGGCGAGCGCTTCATCTGGCAGCAGTTGTTAGCCATGCTCGTCATCATTACAGGAGTGCTTTTAGTCAATATAAATTGGCGTAAAAGCAACAAAAAATGAGAAAAGGCGTAAGAAAAGCTCGATAAATCTTTGGAGTACACGTTTAAAACACTATATTTGCACTCCAATTTTGGATTATTTAACAATTAAATAAAGCTATATGTACGCAATTGTAGAGATAGCAGGGCAGCAGTTCAAAGTGCAAAAAGACCAAAAGGTTTTTGTACACCGTCTAGACGCCGAAGCAGGTCAGAAATTAGAATTTGACCGTGTTTTATTGATCGAAGACTCTGGCAAAGTAACCCTTGGCGCCCCAGCTATAGAAGGTGCTAAAATCACCGCAGAAGTTATTGACCACGTGAAAGGTGACAAAGTCATTGTTTTCAAGAAAAAACGTCGCAAAGGTTACCGTGTTAAAAACGGACACCGTCAGCAATTTACTGCAATCACAATCAAAAGTATCAAAGCATAATTTCCTAGCACAGGAACTAAATAGAAGAAACCATGGCACACAAGAAAGGAGTCGGTAGTTCGAAAAACGGTCGTGAATCGCATAGCAAGCGCTTAGGTGTTAAAATCTTTGGTGGTCAAGCTGCCATTGCAGGTAACATCATCGTGCGTCAACGTGGTACACAACACCACCCAGGCAACAACGTAGGTATTGGTAAAGACCACACCTTGTTTGCGCTTTCAGACGGTCTTGTCGAATTCCGCAAAAAGAAAGACAATCGTTCATTTGTATCAGTTGTTCCTTTTGAGGCAACACAAGCTTAATACAAATAACAACACATTGAAAAGCTCCCCAACAGGGAGCTTTTTTTATGCCTTCCTTTTTCTCAGTTGAAAAGCAAGCCCGATTCTCAGTATATTCCTTAATTTTGAACAGACGCTTCCTTGAATGAAAAATTACCTCCTCGCACTCCTATCAAGTACACTGCTCATTTTAAGCTTTCCCTATACAGGTAGTTTTACACCTTTCGTATTTATTGGCTTTGTACCACTTTTGTTATTGCGACAACAATTTTTGGCGAGTGGTAAAAAACCATGGAAACTTGGGCTCTGGACCTATTCTTCATTCTTGCTCTGGAATATAGGTACCACTTGGTGGGTAGCCAACGCGTCCATTAGCGGTGGCATTTTAGCCTTCACCGTGAACGCGCTACTCATGACCCTTGTGTTTGGTTCTTGGAGTTTCATCGACCGCAAAATTAGTACACGCTACTCCTTTTTCATGCTCATTCCTATTTGGATCTTATTTGAATTTGGACACCACCGCTGGGATCTTTCTTGGCCTTGGTTAACGCTCGGCAATTACTTCTCTGTGCGCACAGGTTGGGTGCAATGGTACGAATGGACCGGCACGCTCGGTGGCAGTGCCTGGATACTATTAGTCAATCTTTTGGTCTTTCGTTTATTTCATATATATCGAGAGGTAGCCAAAAGAAACCAATATATATTTACCATTCTAGGCGTGTTGCTACTACCAATTGTGGTCAGTCAAATACTGATTCCCTTTGCCACATTATCTGACATCGTTAAAAAACCTACCTCTTTAAATGCTGTAGTGCTCCAACCCAATATTGATCCGTACACTGAAAAATTTGCAGCTAGTGCAAGTAACGAAGCTTTCACCGATTCTTTGATTAATCTTGCCAATAGACACGTCACCTTAGAAACAAACCTCGTTATAGCCCCTGAAACAGCTTTGCCACTTTCTTTTCAAGAAGACCGCCTCCACGCATATAAATTTGGTCAAAGCCTCCTTAGTCAGGTTCAAAAATGGCCCCGTGCCAACTTACTCATTGGTGCTTCAACCGTAGGTATCTTTGATCACGAACAATCTGTTGCAAGCACACCCATACCAAATACAAGCGAATGGTACGAAAGCTATAATTCTTCATTGTTAATCACCAAAAATGAAGAGCTGCAGTATGTGCATAAATCCAAATTAGTACCCGGCGTAGAACTCGTTCCTTTTTCCGCTTACCTTCCGTTTCTTTCCGCTATCGCCATTGAAAATGGTGGCACTTCAGGAACACTTGGTGTAGAAAAAGAACCTAGAACTTTACAAATTCCTATCCCAACTCACGGCTCTGGAAAGTCATTTACAGGAACCAAGCACAACGAAATATTTTCGCTAGCACCTATCATTTGCTATGAATCCATTTACGGCGATTTCGTGCGCCAGCAAGTTCAAAAAGGTGCGGAATTACTTTGCATCATTACCAACGATGGTTGGTGGGGTAATACACCTGGTTACAAACAACACTTTTCGTTTGCCCGACTGCGCGCCATTGAAACGCGCCGCTGGGTTTTACGCAGCGCCAATACCGGCACAAGTGGCAGTATTGATCCAAGGGGTAAGATCATCAAGAAAACAGCCTACTGGACTAAAACTTCCTTCGCGCAAACAGTAACCTTGCAATCATTTAAAACTTTTTATACCAAATATGGTGACTGGCCTGCAGGGCTTTCTTTATCTTGGATTCTATTTGCATTCAGTATGTTTTTCATGAATAAAGCTAAGAATTTCCGTAAATTGCAATAATGATGCGCTTAAGCCTAATTTTACTATTCTGTTTGTTCAACTTAGTCAACGGCTTTGCTCAACTCAATCACTGGGAAACCATTCTTTACGATTCCACCACTTGGAAATACCAAATTCCAAATGTAAATACGCCCACCAACTGGCAAAGTAGTAATTTCAACGACGCTTCTTGGATCAGCGCAAAAGGCGGCTTTGGCTATGGTGACAACGATGATTTTACAATTCTACCCAACAACGCTTCAGCGGTTTTTTTACGCAAATCCTTCACAATAAACAACCTCAGCTCCATTCTATCGCTGGCTCTTCACATGGACTATGACGACGGCTACATTGCTTATCTAAATGGTACAGAAATAGCCCGAAACGGTATTCCAACAGGTGTTCCTAGCTCTTCTACATTAGCTAATATCTCACACGAAGCACAATTGTATCAAAATGGACAACCTGAACTTTGTTTACTAGCTCCGAGCCAATTTCAGAATATCTTGCTGTCCGGAAACAACACGCTTTGCATTGCCGTTTTCAATCAAACGGCTAACTCTTCAGACTTCACATGTAGGCCATTTTTGAGTATTGGCACATCCAACACAAATCAAACTTTTTATACAACGCCTTCTTGGTTTGTGGCACCTACTATTTTTGATAGCTCAACGCTGCCTATTGTTGTCATCGATACCGACGGTATTGCCATTCCGGATGAACCAAAAATTGATGCAATGATGGGCATTATTTATAACGGCCCTGGGCAAGTCAATCAAATCAATGACAACTTCAATGAGTTTTACGGGCAAATCGCTATTGAAAAACGCGGTTCGTCTTCTGGTGGCTTTCCACAGCAATCATATGGCTTAGAAACCCGCGGGCCCGACTCCGTCAATTATAATGTTTCTCTTTTTGATTGGCCCTCAGACAACGACTGGATTTTATATGCGCCTTACACCGACAAAGCACTCATGCGCAACGTATTAACCTATAAACTTGGCAATGAATTAGGACGATGGACGCCTCGCACGCAGTTCTGCGAAGTAGTGCTCAATGGCAACTATATTGGCATTTATGTATTAATGGAACGCATCAAGACCAATCCTGGGCGCGTAAACATTGATCCCCTCATCTACAACGATACCCTCGACAACCATCTAACTGGCGGATACATCGTCAAGGTAGACAAAACAACAGCTGGTGGGGTCATCGCCTGGACCTCACCTTACACCTGCCAAGCACCAAGCACTGGTCCTATTCATTATCAGCTTCACGATCCAGAAATAGACAGCCTACATCCTGCACAAAAAGCATACATTCAAGATTACATTACAGACTGGGAGATCGCACTCAAGAGCCCAAACTTCACAAATCCAGTTACTGGTTACAAACCATTTATCGATGTTGGTTCTTTTATTGACTACTTTTTGATCACCGAACTATCCAAAAACGTAGACGGCTACCGCATCTCAACTTTTTTACACAAGCAGCGCTTTAGCGAAGGTGGCAAACTAGTTGCGGGCCCATTATGGGATTACAATATCGCTTGGGGCAACGCTAATTACTGTCAAGGAGGCAACACTTCTGGTTGGGAAATCAACTTTAACAGTGTTTGTGGCGGAAGCGGCGCACTTCAAAATCCATTTTGGTGGAACCGCTTGCTAGAAGACACACTTTATGCCAATGAAGTCAAGTGCCGCTGGACAAGCCTGAGGCAGACTATTTTAAGTGATTCTTCTTTACTGAACTACATAGATTCAATGGCAATACTCTTGGAAGTTCCGGCTCAAAGACATTATCAAAAATGGCCTATTTTAGGCAACTATGTTTGGCCCAATAATTTCATTGGTCAAACCTATCAAGAAGAGGTCAATTACCTCAAAACTTGGATTCAGAACCGAACTGCCTGGATGGACGCCAATATGTTTGGAACGTGCATTGCCAGTATTTCTGAGTTCGATAATAACGTAATTAACTTGTTTCCCAACCCAACTTCATCTGTCGTTACAATTTCTGGTTTACCTAACCAAGGAGAATTGCATTTAATTGATTTGTTCGGTAAAAAAATCTTAACGCTACCTTACCATTCTCATTCCATTGATTTGGATATAAGTTCACTCAAAAACGGAATATATTTTATTTCAGAACCCAACAAAGGCATTCATGAAAAAATTAGTAAACAATAGCTTCATTGCGCTATTCAGCATCCTATTACTGACCAACACTACATCTTGTATAAAGAAAAATCCAGGTCCTGGCGGAACATCGGCTATTAAGGGTAAAGTCATTGGGCAAGAATTTATCCCTGGCGAAGTCGAAATCCAGCAACTTATTTTTACGGGAGGAGAGCAACTCGAACACGGTGATTATTTCTTACTCAATAAAGTGAGTAACAACGACAACTATTACATTTATTTTAAAAACCCCAATTGGGTTTCTGCTGCTGATCCCGGACTTGCAGGAAGAATCGGTCTTGAAGTTGTATTTAATTACAGCGACTCTAATTTAGAAATTGCGCAAGCTGTCAAAAACAAACTCGCTACAATTAGTCCCTTGAATTTCAATATGAACTTGAGTCAAGATATGCTCACTTTGGTATACAAGCAAGTCAACGACATTGCTGATCTCGATAACGGAACAACCAATTTTGCAACAGATGTTGTCAATCAAGGCAGTGCAAATTTTTTGAGCACAACGCTTGTGCCAATGGCCGAAAAACGCGTTTATATCTGCTATGGAGACGACACCAATCCAAGTGCAGATGTTAGGACAAATTCAAATGGAGAATTTATTTTTGAAAATCTCCAAGTCGGAAACTATAAGGTATATGTTGTGGGTGATCAAGCCAATAGCTCCAATATGCCTGAAGAAGTGAGTCAAAATGTACTCATCGAAGTAAAAGAAAGTATCAAAGATATTGGCATACTTCAAATTTACTTTTAATGAAAAAATTACTCCTTCCCATCCTTTTGTATGGCCACATTGCGAGTGCACAAACCGGTCTTTGGTTTGACGCAAGTATCACAAAAAAATGGAATAAATCGTTCAAGACCTCCTTTGAAATTGGCGAACGTCAAAATATAGGAGTCGGATTTGACAGGCTTTATATTGAAGTTGGCCCTGCTTATCAAGTGCTAGACGGAATAAAAATTGCTGGAGCCTATCGTTTGGTGAGCAATGAAAAAGGAGATCAATTTGTACTCCAAGCCGATCGTCTATCTCAAAGATTTCAAATTGGCACTGACATCTCTATACTTGATGCTTTTAACTTTGGTCCTAAACGCCTTGACCTTTCTTGGAGCTCTACGCAACAGTGGAGCATACAAACTGGAAAACAGATGAGTAGTATTTGGCGCAATAAACTCAGCCTGAGCTACGATATCAAAAAATCTCCTTTTACTCCTACTTTAAGCGCTGAACATTTTTACCGCTGGAATGCCAATGTCGAATACACTCCAACTGAGGTTTTAATAAGCGGTGCAACCGTTCAATGGCGCTATTTTGTCGGGACACAAATTGATCTACCCAAAAAACAAAGCCTCAAATTACAAGTTGGATTGAGAGCGCGTTCAAGTGGCATCCAACCTTTAGGAAGGATTTCTTATGGCATACAGCTATAGTCTATTCTATTTTCCTGCATAAAAAAAGGGAGAGTTCGAAAACTCCCCCCTTTCCATCAATCAACATTTTAAATATTAGAAGCCCGGATTCTGTTGTAAATTCGGATTGAGTACGATATCTGAGGTTGGGATTGGGTAAAGGTTATATTTGTCGTCTACAGCCGTTCCTGCAGCGTCGCCACCTTTGAAAGGCCAAACATAAGCACCACTTGTAAACAATCCAAAACGAATGAGGTCGGTGCGGCGTGTACACTCCCAGTTCAATTCGCGGGCACGTTCATCTAAGAAATCCAATTCTACGAGGCTTGTGTAGTTGTGTGTTTGGTCGCCATAAGCACGCTCACGGATTTTGTTCATGTAAGTAAGTGCAGTGGCTTCATCGCCAGTTCTAAACTTGGCTTCAGCATACATCAAGAAGACGTCAGCCAAGCGGAACATTGGGAAATCTACGTCGACATGCGCAGAAGTAGCGTTGTTAGAGCCATTCAAACCATCTTTGGTTTTGTTTTTGTATTTCGGATTCGCATAACCTTGCGTAAAGGTGCTCATAGACGTGATATCTATTTGCTGACCAGTGGTATAGAACATCCAGCGGGAATCTTCAGTAGAATCAGTGAATTTCTCGATGAACGGACGTGTAGCGCGGTTACCAGCCCACTTGCCGTTTACGCCGTAGTCTGCGGCAACCATTGAACCACCAAGTGCAGAACAGATCATAAAGGTGGTACCTCCCCAAGTTTGAGCGTAAAGACCGTCATAAACAATAGGGAAGATAATTTCTGGAGATGTGTTGTTGTCTGCCAAGAATATATCCTGATAAACGTCGTCTAGTTGGAACTGGTTAGAGTTGATGATTTTCTCGCAATAGGTAGCACATTCTGCATTGCGAGCTGTACCTGTATAGACCTCAGCATTAAGGTACATTTTAGCCATAAGTGCGTGAGCTGCACTGCGCGACGCACGGCCGTAGTCTACGCTTGAAGCAGGTGTTAGCTCGTCTTCAATAGCTTTAATTTCAGATTCGATGTAAGCAAATAAATCGGCACGCATGATTTGTTCGGGCATGAATGCACCTACGCGGTCTTCTTCGGTTACAAATGGAACGTTACCAAAGAGGTCCATGGCGTGGTAATAAGCCAAGGCACGTAAAAAACGTGCTTCGTTGCGCATTGTGACGATTTGTTCTACCTGAGCAGCAGTGAAGCCACGCTCATTGAGTTTTTCGTCTCGTGCTTGCCAAATGAACTCGTTACAAAGTGTAATTTGGTAAAAAATGCGGTAATACATTCCTTTTACCCAAACGTTGTCGGCATTCCATTGCGACTTATTGAGATCAGGAATACCTGGATCGTTCCAGCCACAAATAGCTTCATCGGTAGGTAATTCTTGCATGTTCCATAATACGCGAACATAAGCAGAGAAACCTTCGTCAATACCAGCGATATCAGCTTGGCCAGCAGGGCCTTGATTGCCCGTCATGGACATTCCTGAATACAACTTAGCAAGTACTTTGATGTAGTTGTTTGGGTCGCTATAAACAGCCTCAGCATTGAGACCATATTTTGGCGATTGGTTGAGATTTTTGCCACAAGCAGCTAATAATAGCGTGCTGGCAAGAAGGGTGTATGTTACTAATCTTTTCATCGGTCAAAAATTAGAAATTAAAGGTGAGGTTAACTGAATACACGCGTGGACGTGGGTAAAAATTATTGTCGATTCCGCCGCCAATTTCAGGATCTTGACCTGAATATTTGGTGATTACAAAAGCGTTTTGAACCACGAAGCTCGCATTGAGCGCTACTTTTTCTTTTGCAAAACCAAGTTTTCCAAAGTTATAACCAACATTGATGAAGTCCATGCGCAAGAAATTTGCTTTCTCGAGGTAGTGGTTACTCATCAACTGATTTGGCGTAACGCGCTGAACTTCGTCTTGGTAGTACAAAGAACTGATGTTGTTGAGGTATTTCTTCGTACCATCAATAGTTTGGAAAACCGCACTGTTAGAGTGAATGTTGTTATAGATTGTGGCACCAAGCTCTGCACGTGCTGAAAAGCCTGCATACCATTTTTTATATTGGAAGTTGAGCGCTGTTCCGAAGAACATTTTTGGCGCAGCCTGACCAGCGTAGTAGCGGTCTTTTACGTTGATGATACCATCGCCGTTTTGGTCTACAAATGCATTTGTATCTTTCCATTTGTCGGCAGCAGTAATGTTGCCATCGCCGTTCATGTCGATTTCAGCTTGTGAACCTACTTCGATCACACGACCTTGCGAATCGTATTGTTGTTCCAATACGAAAAATGTAAATGTTGGGTAACCAATTTGTTGTGCTTGGATGGTATTGCCAATACCGCCGCCAATACCGCCTACGAGTACACCTGGAGAAGTTGTATCTACCACTTGTGACAACTTAACAACTTTATTGACGTTGTAGGTGCCATTAACGGTCCAATCCAAACGCATGTCTTTTTTAGCAATGATACCAGTATTAATAGAAACTTCAATACCACGATTTTGCATGGCACCAACATTGGTCAAAATTTCGTTGGTGAAGTTAGTTCCGGCTGGTACAGGCACGGTTGCCAATAGATCTCTGGTATCTTTTTGGTAAACATCAACGCTACCCGAGAAACGGTCGTTTTTGAAACCGAAGTCTAGACCAAGGTTGTAAGATGTTGTGGTTTCCCATTTGAGATTGGCATCGAAACCAGCTGGGCGCAATACTTGGTAGTACTGACCTCCAAATGCATACTGTGCTGTTGTTGCACCTTGGAAATAGTTGCCGATGTAGGCGTAGTCACCAATACCATCTTGCTGTCCTGTAACACCCCAACCTGCACGCAATTTGAGCATATTGATGCTCTTGCTATTCTTCAAGAAGTCTTCTTCTGAAATAAGCCAAGCTGCCGAAGCTGCAGGGAAAATACCCCAACGTGTGTCTGGACTAAAACGCGAAGAACCATCTCGGCGAACAGAAACGTTTAATACATATTTGCCAGCATAGTTGTAGATAGCACGTCCGTAGTAAGACATGAGTACATTACGCGTGTAAAATGGAAATGCGGCTTCAGGAGCAATAACGCTGTCTTGTTCCTCGTTTAGTGTTGGGTTATTTGGGCTGTAGGTATCCCAATCTTGGTAAGAATATCCCGCAACAACTTCTAAGGTTTGTTTTTCCCATTTAGCACCTGAATTATAGCTCAAATAAGATTCAAACAGTTTGTTGGTTTTGGTAGTGCGGTAATTTGTATAACGACCTTGCGTGTAAAAACCTGCAGCAGAAGAAGCAGGTGTAATAGTGAAGCCCGTACCTTCTGAGAAGTCGCCACCAACGTTTACAGTTGCTTTGAGAGCAGGCAATGAAGGTAGGTTGTAAGTGAGTTTCGCATTAGCAATGGCACGGTTCACTTTACTTTGGTCTGTTGATTGTTCAATCAAACCTAAAGGGTTGCGTGCAGATAATGTATTTGGTTTGTTGTTGTCAATCCATTCGAAATAGCCGCCGTAAGCTTCATTGCCAGAGTAGATCGGTTGTGTTGGATCAAAGAAGGCTGCTCCTAAAGCACCTCTATTGGCAAAGAACGATGCCGTCTGGACATATTTCATATTTGCCTCGATTTGCAATGTTTTGTCCAGCAAACTTGGATTCATATTCAAGCTTACAGAAGTACGTGCAAATTGATCTCTTTTTAAAATTCCGTTGTCTATGCGATTACCGACAGACAAGCGATAAGGAAAGTTTTTTATTCCACCTGTGATAGAAACGTTGTTGTCGGTCACAACTGCGGTGCGAAACACTTGCTTTTGCCAATCTGTGCTGGAATCACCGAGTAATGCTTTTTGAGCAGCGGTACCTCTTGCATTGACGAGATTGCGAAGGGAGTCGGCACTGAGGACATCAAAATATTTTGCAATAGTCGATACAGATGTTTTTGAATCAAAGACGACTTTAACATCGTTTGAAGCTGAGCCGCGTTTAGTTGTGATCAAGATTACACCGTTAGCTGCTCTTGAACCATAGATAGCGGTAGCGGAAGCATCTTTCAAGACTACAAAAGAAGCGATGTCGTTAGGGTTTATCAAAGACAATGGATTGGCAGCACCTGCAATACCACCATTGTCTAAAGGAACTCCATCTACAACGATAAGCGGGTCGTTTGAAGCATTGATGGAAGTTCCACCACGCAAACGCAAAGTGCTGCCTGAACCAGGCGCGCCATCATTTGATGTAACTTTAAGACCAGCCACTTTACCCATAACGAGTTGTTCTGGAGAGGCAAGTGAACCCTGTACGAAATTCTTTTCATTGATCACTGTTGCTGAACCTGTGAGGTCTTTGGTGCGTTGTGTTCCGTAACCAATAACAACAACATCGCTGACATCTTGTGTTTTAGAGGCAAATTGAAAATCGTTGTTTACCATTTGGTTGGCAACAATGGTGACTTCATCAGACTGAGGTGAAAAGCCCATAAACTTGTAGACAAGTTTATAGGTCCCTGCCTTAAGGCCTGTAATTTCATAATATCCTTTGTCGTTGGATACAGCGCCCTTACCCTGGCCTTCTACCAATACCGAAGCATTGAACAAAGGAATTCCAGCGGCATCTGTGATGGTTCCACGGACTCCGGTTTGCGCAAGCGCAACTACCGAAAACCCAAAAAACATCAAGAAGGCAAAAAAACTTGTAGTAGTTTTCTTTTGCATAGTTTTCGTTTTAGCGTTTATAACAGATTAATCTGTCAAATATATTTTATTTTTTGTTAATGTCAAGTTGACACAAAGAAAAAGTTATTCACCATTTAAGTTCCAGTTGCTGTGGAGAGGAGACCTTAAGTTTAGAAATTTCCTTGAATTGCAGCGTTTGTTTTTCTTTATCAAACTTGAAAGCTACTTTTTGACCGTTTAGAAGTACTTCTTTAGGTGAGACCGGCGTATGGACAAGAAAGGCAAACTGAAAATATTTCTCCCAAAGATTTGCACCTATTTCCGGTGTAAATGTAAGCGAACAACTTTTGCTTTGGGTAGAGGAAGCACAGTATAGCTTTTTAGCCAAACCCTTTGCTTCAGCATTGTAGGTAGCACCGTCGTCGTCGTACCAAACAAACGAAGTCGAATCAGCACCTGCATTTGGATCGATATAAAAATGTAAAATTGCGGCTGAATCTCGGTATTGCTCTGTACTTTGAATAATTGGACTCATCGGAACAAAAGAACCAGAGCGCACGAAAACAGGGATGTGATGGATCGTTTTTGGCGTAGTAACCACATTATAGTTTCCATCATTGGTCATAATGACTTTAGACTTCACAACCAAGCGGCCCGTAGAAAGTTCGAACCAAGATGCATTCGATGGGAGTTTTGTTTGATAGACCTTTTCCTTTGTTGAACTCATTGAATCCGTAATGGCATGCACCAAAAATGCGTTGCCCCACATATACGATTCGGTTTCAGCAAACGACCATTTCGCTTCGGGAAACTCCATGAAGATAGGTCTGAGCAGCGGCGTGCCAACTTGGTGGTTTTCGTAGGCAATACTGTAATTGTAAGGCAATAATTGATAGCGCAATTCTATTGCAGCTTTGGCCAAAGCTTTGGTTTGGTCATCTTTGAAAATAGCTTCACTCGGCTCTTCTTGCTGCGCATGTGGTCTGAAAATCGGCTGAAAAACCCCGTATTGCAACCAACGCACATAGAGTTCTGGGTCTTTGTTGGCACCTGCAAAACCACCTAAGTCGGAATGCATATAGGCCATTCCTTGCAGACCCATTTGAAGTGAAATTTCCATCTGTGGTTTGAGGCCACCCCAAGTTCTACTGACATCTCCGGACCACGGAACCATTCCGTATTGCTGCGACCCAGAATAACCTGCGCGCATTAAAATGAAGGGTCTTTCTGTGGGGTAGTCTTTTCTGTAGCCTTCATAAAGCAAACGCGCCCAGTCGTGGCCGTAAATATTATGGACTTCATCGGCCCATTTGTTGCCATGCTTTAATTTGGTCGGATGTACTTCCGGCTCGCCGAGGTCTCCCCAAAAACCAGCTGCACCATAAGCGTGAAACTGTTTGTAAATTTCCCAAAACCAAACGCGTGCTTCCGGCTTGTACAAATCAACAAGACCTGTGTTTCCAAAATAAAAATCATAGCGGTATGAATTACCAAGGGTATCGGTACCGAGTAACTTCATGCGGTCAGCTTCTTGCCATTTTTTGGAAGTCGTGAGGATGAATGGTTCAGTGATGAGAATGGTCTTGACATTTTGACTTCTGAAATCGGCAATCATTTGTTCTCCATTTGGAAAGGAATCTCGGTAGAACTCCAAGTTGCCTAGCGTGCCTTGAATGTCTTTGCCAAACCAATAAAGGTCAAAAATGATGGCGTCTAATGGAATTTGTTGTTTTCTGAATTCGGCTACAACCTGCTTTGCTTCGGTTTCAGAATGGTAGCCAAAGCGACTTGCAAAATTTCCGAGTGTCCAGCGAGCTGGAAGTGGCTGTCTTCCTAGCAAGGATGTTAGGGAATTGGTGAGGTCTTTCCAATCGTCTGAAAAAACAACCTGATAACGCAAAGGCCCGCCAATGACTTCATAAGTAAGTTTGTTTTGCTTTTTTGAATCGAGGTCGAGCCAACCAATTTGTGGATTGTCAAAATGAAGCGCATAGCCCTTATCTGAAAGCACAATCGGCATCGTGAAATTCATGAGCTCTGAGTGGGTCTCGTAACCATAGTGTGCACGGTTGTATAATTGCAAGCGATAGCCACGGCGATTCATGCCCAACACGCGCGCACCAGCACCCATCAGTTGTTCCTCCGTACTTAAATCAAATTCAATTTTTGGGGTTTGGTCAAAATAATAGCCCTTCGCCTCGGATACTTCTGTGGTTTTGTAGAAATAAGAAATGTCAAACGGCTTTGTGATGATCTTAACCCCTACTTCGCCACTTTTAAGGATATACATTTTAGATTTCCCTTCTTTTGCGGCTTCGGTTTGTATTTCTAGAAGTTCCCAAGGATTGGCTTGCGCTTGCAAAAGCACCGCATGAGAACTATCTATTTTTTCAGCGCTTCCTTGCGGAAAAAAAGTGGTTTGAATGATATGCTCAGCAAGCAAAGCCACAACATATTTTCCATCAGAAACCTGAATATCTGCGCCTTGTTCAGTGAGATCGATCTTTACAAACTGGCGGTTCAAATTTTGGGCAGTAACGTTATTCAGCCCAAATAAAATGACAAATAAAACTAAAGTGAAACGCATATCAATGATGTAGTTGAATGATGTAGGCTGTTTTTGCTGGAATTTTTCCCGATGGCTGTTCAAAATCAAAAGTCTGGTTTGTGAAGACATCTTTACCATATTCGTATCCGTGTAATCCTTCAGTAAAACGGCTCCAAATCAATTCTTCTTCTTTCTCTGAGTTGTTCAGGATGACCATGATGACTTCTGCCTCCTTGCCTCCAGATTTTTCTGGACTTAAAAAGCGGAAATATACGTATACATTGTTTTGAGGTACAAATTGAAGTAAGGAACCCTCATGAATGACTTTCTGATCTTTTCTCCAAGTAAACAAATTTTTAGTGAACTGATAGTAGGCCTCCTGATAGACATCGCGCTCTGCGGACACTGTTCCTTTGAAGAAATCGCGACGGATATCTGCATCTCCAACAGCTTTGCTCCCACGCATACCAATTTCTGAACCGTAATAAACTTGTGGAATTCCTCTTGTGGTGGCAATGAGGGAAAGTGCTAATTTGTAATCAGCTAAATCTGGATGGCTCTCATTGAAGCGTTGTGTGTCGTGGTTTTCCATGAACACCAACAAATTATTCGGATTGGCATACAAGTAATCTTGCGTAAAATTCTCATAAAAACGCACCATACCTTGATCCCAACCTTGCGCTTTTTCTTTCCAGCCTTGCATCATGGCATCGTGCAAAGTGAAGTCCATTACAGACGGCATGTGGCTATTGAAACCTTGTAGCGCACCAATTGGACTGTCTTTTTGCCAATATGACATCTGAGCTTGATCGTGCATCCACACTTCACCTACAATATTCAAATTAGGATATTCGTTCATAATGGCTTTGGTCCAAGTTGCAATCGCGTCCTTGTCATTGTAGGAATAGGTATCTACGCGCAAACCATCTAAATCAGCATATTCAATCCACCAAATGGTATTTTGAACTAAATAAGTAAGCAGAAGTGGATTGTTTTGATTCATGTCAGGCATCGTGGTGTCAAACCATCCGTCTGCAGATGCTGCTTTGTCAGACTTAGCAGCATAAGGGTCAAATTGCGTAGTAGTTCGGTAACTTGAGCGCGTAAATTCATCGAACTGATGCACCCAAGTACTTGTTGGTAAATCTTGGATCATCCAGTGCTTGCTCGACCAGTGATTCGGAACTTCGTCTTTGATTACTTTTAATCCTAACTGATGTGCATTGGCAACCAAAGACTTGAAACTTTCATTAGTTCCGTAGCGCGGATCAACTTTGTACAAATCTGATTGCGCATATCCGTGGTAAGAATATACGGGTTCGTTGTCTTCTAAAAATGGCGTCATCCAAATGGTGGTGGCGCCTAATTCTTTGATATAGGCAAGACGATCGCTTACCCCTTTGAGGTCTCCGCCATGGCGACCACCCGGAGCATTAAGGTCTGCTTGTTCTTTCATGCCAGTAGCGTTGTCATTGGATTTGTCGCCATTTGCAAAGCGGTCTGGCATGAGTAAGTAAATGACATCTTGACTCGAAAAACTATTTCGGTAGCGCGATTGTGGCTTTCTCTGTAATAGGGTGAAGTCATGACTGGCAACTACCTTTTTTTTGTCCATCAAACGAATTGGGTAGGTCCCGGCAACTTTCTGAGCAGTTTCTAGCGTCAAGAAAATATAATTTGGGTTTTCGGTTCGAACTTCTTCTATGATAGCGAGACCTGCAACCTCCACCTTCAATTTCGAAATTTCAGGGCCATGCAATAAGACTTGTACTTGATGATGTTCCATGCCAACCCACCAATTGGAAGGTTCTACATGCTGTAAAACCTGAGCTTGGCTTTGCAAACAAAGCAATAAGGCAATGAAGAGGCTATTCAATTTCATAAACGCGTTGTTGTGTTCCATTTTCAAAGTTCAAAATTTTAATGCAATTTTTGGTGTCTGGGGCAATTTCTCTTCCTAATATATCGGTCACAAAAAGCAATTTGCCATTTGTTGCCGCATTTTCATCTAATCCTATTGTACAAGGATTTAACAAACCTTGATAAGCACTCAGTTGCGAAAGAGCACTTGTTTTGCGGTTTTGCAGGTAAGGAACTACGCCGCTTTTGACGTGTGCGCCCCAAGTTAGATCGAGGGCATTTAAAAAATCTTGATCGGAAAAACCGTAGTCATAGCCTTTGTAGTCATCGGCTAACGCGGCTGGGCTTATCAATTGTTGTTTTTGCTCAACTAACGCTTGTAAACTTGTAACATCCCAAACGGAATTTAAGATATCTGAGAGGTGGTAGGTGAACCGATCTTTAAAGTAAGGTACAGCCAATAATTTTGTGTAGAGCGGCCGCGCTTGGTTACTTGGCGCCCAATCGTAAACATTGCGCGTAGCCCAATTGATGCCAAACCAATCGATTCCAAAAGTGTTATCGAGGTCATAAGAAAGGTAAACCATCTTGCCATCGCTCTCGCGCTGGTACAAAAAGTAATTGTTTTTATTGTAGGCATAGCCGTCCCATTGGCCCATGAGTATTTCCAACGCAATTGTGCGCAAAAACAAATCTACATCCATTACCTCTTGGATGGCACAAACAAAATTACTAGCTGGCGTATTGTTCAGCACATCAATAAAATGAACCAACGCAGTATAATCAGCGCTGTCTTGATTTGTCTTCAATTCATAAACATCTTGATAACTCGTCGGGTTTGCACCCCACCAATTTAAATCTGCACCATAAGCACATTTCCAAAGATTGCCATTGGCTTGGCCAGGAAAGCGCAGGTTTAAAAATTCGTCGTCGATGTGCTCCAGGTTGACATATAACCCTTTGTATTCATTATTGACATAAAGTTGGATATAGCTTGTTCTGGATGAAGGCACCCCTGCACCTCTCATCAAATGCTGCGCGAGGTAAGTGCGCATAATAGAGACATCGTTGTGTTCACCATTCAAATTTATTTCCTCCAAACCTTGGAACTTTTGAGCAGCAATAAACCTATTGAAGTCGACCTTAAATGACTTTTTCTGAGAAGCCAATGAGGTGTTCCCGCGTGCCCTAAAACCAATGCTATCGATGGTTTGGTTCAAAAGTGAACTTTGATAGCTAACGGTTGCCATAAATTCATGCGCGGCATATAAGCTATCTCCGAGCAATAAATCCAAGGAGTCAGGATCAATGTCTATATGAATTGTTGCAACTTCACCTTGAATAAATGCCCAATTATAAGCTGGTTGTGGAATTTGGGCCGAGATAAACTGGACCCAAAAGAAAAAAAGAGGTAAAAACCGGAACTTTAAGAACATTTACTTTATTCTACTTTGATAAAGCCTTCATTGGCCATTGCATTACCAACTTTCACCAAAAAATGATAAGAACCAGCCGGTAAGGCCTCTAAATTAAAATCAATTTGATTTGAACCCATTGCTGTTGTTCCTCGTTTTTGGACAACCACCTGTCCGGCTTCATTGAGCAACAAGATATCATATGGTTCGATGCTCAAGGCGGCAAACCCAAGGTGAACGCTTTGTTGTGCCGGATTGGGAAACACTTTCAATTCAAAGGCAGAAACCATTAACTCTTCTACAGAAGCAGGTGCCTCGGTAATAACGGGTTGAGCCAATTTGACATCGGTATAGATGCGGTATTCTCCCGGAGCTAAACTTATTGGAGCCAATGCATTGGTCACATTAATGCTGTCACCAGTAAAGTACTCGTACCACCAACCTGCGTGCTGAAAATTAGGAATGCCATTTTGTGTTGTTGTTGCAAAATTAGCCATAGACACACCATTCATGCTACTATGGTTCATGTTCATACGTTTGACCGCGCCTGTAAGACTATACTGAAAGCTTAACGAACGGAATGTTTCGTAGTCATTTCTGAGTGCAAGCGTTGCTGCATAGACATCGTAGAGTTGTCGTCTTCTCGCTTGAGTGTAATAGGTCCATAGAATGGGTTTATTACAAACTCGACATGGTACTTCAATTGAAATATCGTAACCCAATTCTTGAAACTGCCATAGCATGCGCGGGCCAGGCTGCGTTAGAAATATAACACCTAAGGCTTGGGCTCTACCTAGCGCAGTGTAAAGGTTGCGTGCATTGTGGGTACTTGAAGTGTTATTGCCATATGTCAGCGCTTCAAACATGGTGCGTTCTTCGTCATGACTCTCTGCGTAAGAAACTAAATGTGGCAAAGCCCAACCGCGGTTGCTGTAAATTCCTGAACTGATATTAGACGCATTTGGAAAACCCATTAAAGCTTGCTGATAGCCATGTGTCACATTTCCCCAAAGCATCATGCCGTAATCAGCTAGTTGCTCTTCTTCGGAGTTGTCGCACCAATGTTCTAAAATGATATAGGCATTTGGTTTGTAGGCCCAAATTTCGTCGGCCATGCGCTTGAGCAAATTGATGCGCTCCATACTGTAGCCGTTGGCATTATTGATAAATCCTTTCGTGTAGTCGAAACGGAAGCCATCAATGTTGTAGGTTTCTACCCAATAGCGATTCACTTGATCGATGTATTGCTGAACAGCTAAACGCGTATGATCGAAATCATAGCCCCAACAATAAGGCTCGTGCGGGCAAATCGCATTGAACCAAGGGTTGTTGGCCGCAGGGCGGTTGTTGGCTGCATCCCAATACATATTGACCATTGGGTTTTGGCCAAAAGCATGGTTCAAAACCATATCGACAATGACTGCAATTCCTCTTGCATGACAAGAATCAATAAATTCTTTGAACTTTTCAGGTGTTCCATAGTATTTATCTAGGGCCATATGAAACGAAGGGTTGTAACCCCAGCTTTCATTATTTTCGAACTCTCCAGGAGGCATGAGCTCGATAGCATTAATCCCTAGTTTAGTTAAATAATCGAGGGTGTCTATTAATGTTTGATAATTGCGCTTGGCTACAAAATCTCGAACCAATAATTCATAGATTACAAGATCTTTCTTCTCGGGGGCAGTAAAATTAGTAACCGCCCAATTATAGGGCTGTGCACCTGGCTGCATAATCGTTACAAATCCAGTAGTGAGGCCGATTGGATAAGGATGCGGGTTGGGGTTGGTTGCAGCGCCGATGTTGTTGTCGTTATTAGGGTCCAAAATGAGCGAACTCAGTGGATCGGCAAAACGCATGTTGCCGTCAATGAGGTATTGATACCCATATTTCTGACCAGCTGTGAGGCCAGTTATTTCCAACCACCAAGTAGTGTTATTAGTGGCTAGGTTCATATGATAGTTCGTCGTTGGCGTCCAAGAATTGAAATCTCCAATGACATAAATATGTTCTTTCTGAGGAGCATATAATTGCAAAACAACAGTTGTATCGTTGATGTAGTTGATGCCGTTTTGCAAATTGCTATAAGGTGGGTTTTGTGGAACCACAACAGGGTTCACGGTGTAATATGCGGTATCGATGAGCTGAGTTGTGCCGTTATCGGCAATGAATTCTAAAAGATGTGTTCCGGCACTTGTGGCCGTAAGGCTATAATTGAGTTGGGTCGCAGAGCTAAGCGTTTGCAAAACAACGCCGTCTTCTTTTAACGTAAGTGTTGCTGACTGGTTAGCAGCAGCATCAATGGAAAGTTGTTCATTGATATCTAAAATTGTGCTCGCTGTTGGGTGAAAGAAACTGGCAAGTAAACCCGCATTGACAGGATACATATCATAATAGATATCGCTACCATCTGCCGCTCTACCGACCAAACTTCCGTTTGCGGTTCTAAAAACAAATGCAAATTTCAAAACATTAGTTCCGACAGGGAAACCATAAAATTGATCGATATCAATGGTTATGGTGTGTTTGTTGTTGCCAATGTTGGTCATGGCTACTTCAGGGTCTACAGTGCCCCAGTTTCCTTGAACAAATTGCCAGTTGGTAGGCGATGTGCTAGCAGAGGTAATAAGTCCGGCATGACAATAGATTTGAGACTGACCAACCAATGCTGCATTTCCTTGTGTGGCATCGTAGGTTATGGTAACAACATCGTTGACCGTCGGAAAAGCCGGATTCAATTCTAAGATTTGCGCTTGTAAAAAAGTGGCGCTTGCTAGGAAAGAAAACAATAAAAAAAGTTGCTTTTTCATCACAAAGAAATTTATAAAAAGGTTCAAGTAAAGACTAAAAAAGCCCGGGTGTAAACACCCAGGCTTTTGAAAAATTATTGCGTTGGCTTATTGTTTGATCAATTTGCCAGTAGCTACTTTGTCACCAGCAACAACGTTGTAGATGTAAGAACCAGCCTGCAATGCAGTTGTATTCATTTCTACTGTTGTAGTAGCAGAAGTAGCAACAGTTTGAGTAGCTACAGCTTTACCAGCAAGATCAAAGATAGTTACAGTAGCAACAGCTGCGTTGTTCGCTTCAAAAGTAAAGTTAACTACATCAGTTGCAGGGTTTGGAGCAACAGTAAGGTTAGCAATTGCGTTTTCAGCAACAGATACACCACAAGCTGTACAAGCATCCCAAACATAACATACAGTACCTGGCATCAAAGCGTAAGTACGGTTGATGTTACCAGCACCGTCGTCAACACCACAAGAGTCAGTAGCGATTGTGTTAGCAGCATCAGTACCTTCGTTAGCACCCCAGTCACCGTTTACAAATTTGTACAATTGAGTTGCACCCAAAGAAGCAACAGGGTAAGACATCGTGATAGACCAGATGTTGTTGCCTTCGTCTGTCATTGCAGAATTGGCATCTCCAGGAGACCAGCTTGCAACCGGTCCAGCAGCTACAGAAGCACCGAAGTCACCAAAGTTACCACCAATACGGATACCGTTAGCAGCAAGTGTGTTAGCAGCAAGGTAGTTCGTTACGTCAACTTTGTAGGTTACATCGAAACTTGTTTGGAAGCTGTAAGCACCAGTAGTTTTGTTGAATACAACGAGGTAAGTACCTGCTGGTACAGGAATATCAGCACCACCTTGTGTACCCAAACCTGTAGGGAAAGTAGTTGATCCCCAGTTGATTGCCCAAGCGTCGTCTTGACGGAATTTAGCTGCACCATCTAAACAGGTAACGATACCAGCGTAAGTTTCACCATCTAGTGTTACCATGTCGATGTCTACAGACCAGTCATAAGGTGGTACGGCAGAACCGATGATACCTACAGACGCAAATTGCGCGTAGGAAGTAGCTCCTAAAACAAGAGCCGTTAGAAGTGTAAAAATTTTCTTCATACTTAATTAATTAATAGGTTAATAATACTTAGTGTCAGATTGACAAGTTCAAAAATATGAAAATATTTCTAAAACAAATTAATTTAAACTTAAATTCAAACATTATTAGGGTATAAACCTAAGGGGGTATCAGTCAATTATGAGTGATTGATTGAAAATTAAAAGCGCCAACTTCCTTTGTAAATAACGTAATTATCTACTTCTGCTGGTAAATTTATATCAACATCCATCTCAAATAGCGCAAATACACTAGACCCGCTGCCAGACATCGCAGCATAAAAAGCGCCTGCCTGCTGCAATGCGACCTTCAATTGAGCAATTGGCGTAAACTTTTCAAAGATGGACTTTTCAAAGTCGTTTTGAAGACCATCGAAATCATTTGACTCAAAAATTGCTTTCAAAGATGCCCGCTGATCCGTCGGCTTGACGCCGGCATAGGCTTGAGCTGTGGACACATGGATCTGTGGATTGCAAAGCACCAATTGGACTTCTCTACCTATTGGTAACAATGGTTGCAAGAGCTCACCCCTGCCCTTTGCCAACTGCAAGCCACCTTTGATGAAGAATGGACAGTCACTCCCTAGTTGAGCTGCAAAATTTTCGAGCTCATTTTCGGAATAATTCAAATTAAAAAGCGCATTGAGGCCTCTTAACGTATAACTAGCATCTGCCGAGCCTCCGCCAAGCCCTGCCCCCACTGGTATTTGTTTGCGCAAATGAATGCGCACATTTGGAAAAACCTGCTGCTGGCGCAAAAGAGTTACCGCTCTTTGACACAAGTTGGGTTGGCCATCGCAAGGAACTTCAATACCTGTTTGAATGAAAGCATCTTCATCGGCAACCGTAATTTCTAAAATGTCGCAAAATGGAATTGCAGCCATGATGGTTTCTATCTCGTGATAGCCGTCTGGACGCTTTGCGAGGATGTGTAAACCAAGGTTGATTTTTGCAGGAGGATACAAGATCATGTTGTAAAGATAAGCAATTGGCGAAAATCCTTATTTTTGTTGCACGAAACAAGAAAATTATGAGCACAACATATTTGGATTTTGAAGAACCGTTACGCGAACTAGAAGAGCAAATCGAACAAACGCGTACACTTGCTACCCAGACTGACGTAGACATGCAAGATAAAATCTCAGAACTTGAAGAGGTGCTTGCAGCCAAAACCAAAGAAGTTTTTGCCAACCTCACCCCTTGGCAACGCGTACAACTTTCAAGGCATCCAGACAGACCCTACACCTTAGCTTACATAAATGCGCTTACCAACGGTCAGTTCCAAGAACTCCATGGCGACCGCAACGTTAAAGACGACAAAGCCATGGTGGGTGGTTTCGGACTGCTCGACGGCCGCAGTGTAATGTTCATCGGTCAACAAAAAGGAATCAACACCAAAATGCGCCAATACCGCAACTTTGGCATGCCAAACCCAGAAGGCTACCGCAAAGCATTGCGCCTCATGAAATTAGCGGAGAAATTCAACAAGCCTATTGTCACTTTCATCGATACACCCGGAGCTTTTCCAGGTCTAGAGGCGGAAGAGCGCGGCCAAGGTGAAGCTATTGCTCGCAACATCTACGAAATGATGCGCTTGAAAGTACCTGTCATTTGTGTAATCATCGGCGAAGGAGCTTCGGGTGGCGCGCTCGGCATTGGCGTCGGCGACAAAGTTGTCATGCTCGAGAATACATGGTATTCAGTAATTTCACCAGAAAGTTGCTCCTCGATTTTATGGCGCTCTTGGAATTACAAAGAAATCGCGGCCTCTGCGCTCAAGCTTACTTCCACAGACATGAAACAAAATGGACTTGTAGACGACGTGATTTCCGAACCAAGTAATGGTGCACATAGGGCTCAAGACGAAATGTTCCGCATACTCCGTGAAAAACTACACGGTTACTTGAAAGAACTAGACGCCAAAAATCCAGACGAACGCATCGAAGAACGCATCGAAAAGTTCAACCAAATGGGCTTCTGGAAATAAACCCCAACTATGAACGCGCTACTCGCAACGCCTATTGCCTATTTAAAAGGAGTTGGGCCCCAAAAAGCGCAAGTACTGCAAGACGAACTCGGAATTTTTACGTTCCAAGATTTACTTTATCATTTCCCCTACCGCTACCAAGACCGCAGCGCGTTCCATGACATTGCACTCATCAATGGGGAAGATCAATACGTCCAACTCAAAGGTCGCCTGACCCACATTAGTGAAATAGGCAGTGGCCGACAAAAAAAACTATTAGGGCGCTTCAGCGATGGTTCAGGAAGCATCGACCTTGTTTGGTTTCAGGGTTTTCAATGGATCAAGGGAAACCTCAATGTACAGGACGAATATATTGTTTTTGGCAAGCCCAAATTTTTCCAAAATAACTGGAACATTCCGCATCCTGAATTGCTCAAAGTCGTTCCCGGATTGGAACGAAAAGGTTTTGAAGCATTTTACCCTAGTACTGAAAAATGCCAACACAAAGGATTGCACAGCAAAGGATTAAGCAAACTCATTGGCAATCTATTTGAACAACTTGCCAATCAAATTCCAGAAACGCTCCCGCCCCTAATTTGTACCGAACTGAATTTACTGCCGCGTATAAAAGCACTCCGAGAAATACATCAGCCAAGTTCTGAAACGCTCATCAAAGCGGCTCGTTACCGACTCAAATGGGAAGAGCTCTTCTTTTTACAACTCGAATTATTGTTGCGTAAAGGAGTGCGTAGCCAAAAACTCAAAGGTTACCCGATTAAAGAAGTTGGGGCCGCATTTATGGAATTTTATGAGCACCACCTTCCTTTTGAACTAACGGGCGCTCAAAAAAGGGTCTTAAAAGAAATCCGAAAAGACCTAGGTGAAGGTACGCATATGAACCGCCTGTTACAAGGAGACGTGGGCAGTGGTAAAACACTTGTTGCCTTACTTTGTCTGCTTTTAGCCAAAGGAAACATGCTTCAAGGTGCGCTAATGGCACCTACTGAAATCTTAGCCAACCAACACTTTATCGGTATATCAGAACTACTTAGAGAAATGGATATCAAAGTTGCCCTACTCACTGGGTCAACTAAAAAAGCAGAACGCACAAGAATTCATGATGGCTTGTTGTCTGGCGAAATCGACTTTCTTATTGGCACACATGCCTTACTAGAAGACACCGTTCAATTTAAGAATTTAGGCTTGGTTGTCATTGATGAACAACATCGTTTTGGAGTTGCTCAACGCGCCAAAATGTGGCGTAAAAACACAACACCTCCACATGTCTTGATCATGACCGCCACACCCATTCCGAGAACGCTTGCCATGACCTTTTACGGCGATCTTGACGTTTCAGTAATCGATGAGTTGCCACCAGGAAGAAAGCCTATCCATACAATTCACCGACGCGAAAACCACCGCGATAAACTTCTTACATTTATCCATGAACAACTTCAATTTGGAAGACAAGCTTATGTAGTCTATCCACTGATCCAAGAATCTGAAAAACTTGACTTTAAAAATTTAGAGGATGGTTTTGCTCAAATTGAGGAGTTCTTCAAGCCCTTAGGTTATCAAATCAGTATGGTACATGGTAAAATGAAACCAGCTGACAAAGAGGCAGCCATGCAAGAATTTGTAAAAGGCCAAACACATATTATGGTTGCCACTACTGTTATTGAAGTGGGGGTCAATGTACCGAACGCATCTGTAATGGTCATTGAAAGTGCTGAGCGTTTTGGTCTCTCACAATTGCACCAATTGCGCGGTCGCGTTGGTCGTGGAGCCGAAAAATCCTATTGTATATTAATGACTGGCGATGGTATTTCCAAAGAAGCACAAAAGCGAATGGATACGATGGTGAGTAGCAACGACGGCTTTGTTCTAGCAGAAGTTGACTTACAACTTCGCGGCCCCGGCGACCTCATGGGTACGCAACAGAGCGGCGCACTTGCTCTCAAAATAGCCGATTTAGCAAAAGATGGTCAATTGGTCCAGTTGGCGCGTGAAAAAGCACGGGCAATTCTTGAAACTGATGCTCAATTGATTGCGCCTGAAAACGCCTTGCTCAATCAAGCGCTGCGAGAAGTGTTAAAAAACAAACCTAACTGGGGAAGGATATCATAAAAAAGGCGGTCTTTGCAGACCGCCTTATAAACTTATAAATCATTTGGCTTACTGAGCCTCTTCCATTAATTCTTCGTATGCTTCTTTCGAACCAACGATGAGGTTTTGGAAATGGCGCACACCCGTACCAGCAGGAATGAGGTGACCAACAATTACGTTTTCTTTCAAGCCTAACAAGTGGTCTTCTTTTCCAGAGATCGCTGCTTCGTTGAGTACTTTGGTTGTCTCTTGGAACGATGCCGCAGAAATGAAAGACTGTGTTTGAAGTGAAGCGCGTGTAATACCTTGCAACAATGGTGTAGATGTTGCCGGCATGGCTTCGCGTGCTTCAATAAGCTTCTTGTCTTCGCGCTTCAAGCGTGAGTTTTCATCGCGCAAACGACGTACACTCACCAACTGTCCATTTTTCAGTTCAGTGGAGTCACCTGAGTCAATTACAAACATTAAGCCATACAATTCGTCGTTTGCTTCCATGATGTCTGCTTTGTGAACGCTTTGACCTTCGAGGAAACGGGTGTCTCCAGATTCGATGATTTCAGCTTTCAACATCATTTGACGAACAATAACTTCAAAGTGCTTGTCGTTGATTTTTACACCTTGTAAACGATATACCTCTTGAATTTCGTTGACGATGTACTCTTGTACTTTTGTCGGACCTTCAATATTGAGTATGTCGTTTGGTGTAATTGCACCATCAGAAAGTGGCTGTCCGGCGCGAACGTAGTCGTTCTGCTGAACAAGGATATGTTTAGAAAGTGGAACGAGGTATTTGCGAAGTTCACCAAGTTTGGATGTAATGATGATTTCGCGGTTACCACGCTTAACGGTTCCGTATGTTGCCGTACCATCGATTTCAGAAACAACAGCTGGATTAGATGGATTTCTTGCTTCGAATAATTCGGTTACACGTGGTAAACCACCCGTGATATCTCCTGTTTTACCAGCTGAACGCGGGATTTTAACGAGGATATCACCTGCTTCAATTTTGTCGCCTTCTGCAACAGAGATGTGCGCATTGACCGGAATGGAATATTCGCGGAGCACTTCTTTTGTTTTAGGATCTATGATGTGAATAGCTGGTGATTTTTTCTTGTCGCGAGATTCGATAATTACTTTCTCGGTAAAGCCTGTTTGCTCATCGACTTCTTCGCGGAAAGTGATGTTTTCGATGATCCCATCAAATACAACTTTACCGGCAACTTCGCCAATGATAAGGGCATTATACGGGTCCCATTTACAGATCACATCACCTTTTTTGATTTTGGTGTTGTTTTTCACCATAAGGTCAGATCCGTAAGGAACGTTGGTCGTCATGACAACGATACCAGTTTTCTCATCGGTAATACGTAATTCAGCTGAACGTCCGACTACGATAACGCGTGTAGTACCATCGGCATTTTTGCGCTCAATTGTGCGGATTTCGTCGATTTCGAGTTTACCGTTTGCTTTTGCTTTGAGGTCAGAGATATCAGCGATGTTAGATGCAGTACCACCAACGTGGAAGGTACGGAGCGTTAACTGTGTTCCTGGTTCACCAATTGACTGTGCTGCGATGACACCAACGGAGTCTCCAATTTGAGCTAAGCGATGGTTTGCAAGGTTGCGGCCATAACATTTAGAACAAACACCACGACGCATTTCACATGTAAGGACAGAACGAATTTCAACTTCTTCGATACCCGCTTTTTCAATTGTTTTTGCGACGTCCTCTGAGATGAGTTCACCTGCACGAACAATCACTTCTTCTGTATCCGGCATGTATACATCATGAACTGATGTACGGCCAAGGATACGGTCGTATAATGGTTCTACGACTTCGTCGTTTTTCTTCAATGATGTTGCGACAATACCGCGTAAGGTTCCACAATCGTTGGAGTTGATCACCACATCTTGTGCGACATCGACCAAACGACGTGTAAGGTAACCTGCATCGGCTGTTTTGAGGGCGGTATCCGCCAAACCTTTACGTGCACCGTGGGTAGAGATAAAGTACTCGAGGATCGAAAGGCCTTCTTTAAAGTTGGATAAGATCGGGTTCTCGATGATCTCCTGTACAGACGCACCAGATTTTTGCGGTTTGGCCATCAAACCACGCATACCTGACAACTGGCGAATTTGTTCTTTTGAACCACGTGCCCCAGAGTCATACATCATGTAGATAGAGTTGAAACCTTGTCGGTCACTCTTGAGTTGCTCCATGAGGGTGTGTGTCAAACGCGAGTTGGTATGCGTCCAGATATCAATTATTTGGTTGTAACGCTCGTTATTCGTGATGAGACCCATGTTGTAGTTCATCATGACCTCTTTCACTTCAGTTTCAGCCTTAGAAACGAGAATTTCTTTTTCTTTAGGGATGATGATATCATCTAGGTTGAATGAAAGACCACCTTTGAAGGCCATTTCGTAACCAAGTTGTTTGATATCGTCTAGGAATTGAGCAGTTCTTGAAGTACCACAAACTTTCAATACTTCACCGATGATGTCGCGCAATGCTTTTTTAGTCATTACATCGTTGATGAATCCTACTTGAAGTGGAACTTTATTGTTGAACATCACGCGTCCACATGTAGTTTCAACCATCATGAGGCAAGGTTGGCCGTCTGTACCTAAATCGTAAGTTTTGACCTTGACATGCGCATGCAAATCGAGTTTACCTTCGTTGTAAGCGATGATGACTTCTTCTGGAGAATAGAAGATGCCACCTTCTCCTTTAACGATTTCAGTTTCTGTAGAGCGTTTTCCTTTCGTGATGTAATACAGACCCAAGACCATGTCTTGAGAAGGTACCGCGATAGGCGCCCCGTTTGCAGGGTTAAGGATGTTGTGCGATGCCAACATTAGCATTTGAGCTTCCAAGATTGCGGCATTACCAAGCGGTAAATGCACCGCCATTTGGTCACCATCGAAGTCGGCGTTGAATGCCGTAGTAACGAGTGGATGCAAGCGAATTGCTTTTCCTTCAATTAATTTTGGTTGGAATGCTTGAATACCTAAACGGTGAAGTGTAGGGGCACGGTTCAAAAGAACTGGGTGTCCTTTCAATACGTTTTCTAGGATATCCCAAACAACTGGTTCTTTGCGGTCAACAATTTTCTTAGCTGATTTAACAGTCTTTACAATACCGCGCTCAATCATTTTACGGATGATGAACGGCTTGTATAGTTCTGCAGCCATATCTTTTGGCAAACCACATTCGTGAAGTTTCAAATCTGGACCTACAACAATGACCGAACGTGCTGAATAATCGACACGCTTACCAAGTAAGTTTTGACGGAAACGACCTTGCTTACCTTTCAAAGAGTCAGAAAGCGATTTGAGGGCACGATTTGATTCCGTTTTAACAGCTGACGATTTTCTTGAGTTGTCGAATAATGAATCTACAGCCTCTTGCAACATACGTTTTTCATTGCGCAAGATAACCTCTGGCGCTTTGATCTCGATCAAACGCTTCAAGCGGTTGTTGCGGATAATGACGCGACGGTAAAGATCATTGAGGTCGGAAGTCGCAAAACGACCGCCATCTAGCGGAACCAACGGACGCAATTCTGGCGGAATAACCGGAACCACTTTCACAATCATCCATTCTGGACGGTTGTCAATGCGCTTTTGAGAATCGCGCATGGCTTCAATTACTTGCAAACGCTTCAAAGCTTCGTTTTTACGCTGAACAGAAGTTTCGTTTTCAGCTTTAGCACGAAGGTCGTAGGACATTTCTTCGAGGTTGAGACCAGCTAACAAATCATAAAGTGCTTCTGCACCCATTTTGGCGATAAATTTGTTAGGATCGGTGTCGTCGAGGTAGTGGTTATTGGCCAATTCTGGCAAATCGAGCATGTCAAGGTATTCTTCTTCAGTGATGAAGTCCATTTTCTTGACATCAGCCCATTTGTCAGTACTGGTTACAGCACCAGCTTGAATGACAACATAACGCTCGTAATAGATAATTTGATCTAATTTTTTGGTAGGCAAGCCCAACAAATAACCGATTTTATTCGGAAGCGAACGGAAGTACCAGATGTGAGCTACAGGAACCACCAATGAAATGTGTCCCATGCGCTCGCGACGTACTTTCTTTTCGGTCACTTCTACACCACAGCGGTCACATACGATACCTTTATATCGGATACGTTTGTATTTACCACAGTGGCATTCGTAATCTTTAACAGGTCCAAAAATGCGCTCACAGAACAAGCCATCACGCTCCGGTTTATAGGTGCGGTAGTTAATGGTTTCTGGTTTCAAAACT